>NZ_AWUR01000025.1:0-72684 GCF_000468835.1 Acidaminococcus sp. BV3L6
CCATAATATATGGGCTATTGGCTGCTGTACCCAAACGGGTATGGCAGCTTTTTTATGTCTGCAACGAACGGAAAATCCGTAAAGTTCTATACAAAGTTTTTTGAGTTTGTAGTATAATCTATGGGTAATGCTTAACGAGTCAATAAGGAGGATGCAGAGGATGCATACATTTAGCACGGAGCTGGGGGGCAGACCCCTTACCATCGAAACAGGCAAGATTGCCAAGCAGGCCAATGGGTCTGTTCTCATCCGCTATGGGGAAACAGCCGTTGTGGTTGCTGTCACCGGTACGGATACACCGCGGGAAGGGGTTGATTTCTTTCCCCTGACGGTTGATTTTGAAGAGAAGATGTACGCTGTCGGGAAGATTCCTGGCGGCTTCCTGAGAAGAGAGGGCCGTCCGCCTGAAACGGCTATCCTGACGAGCCGTCTCATTGACCGACCAATCCGTCCCATGTTTCCTGATGGCTATCATAATGACGTGCAGATTGTTGCAACGGCTGTGTCCGTCGATCCCGATAATGCACCTGATATTCCTGCTATGATCGGTGCTTCCTGCGCTCTTTCCATTTCTGATATTCCTTTTGAAGGTCCGATTGCCGGTGTCCGTGTTGGCCGCGTGGATGGAAAATTCATCATCAACCCGACCCTTGAGCAGGCTGCGGTCAGCGAAATGAACGTTGCTGTTGCCGGAACCAAAGAGGCCATTCTCATGGTTGAAGCTGGGGCCAAGGAAGTTTCCGAACAGGTCATGCTTGATGCCATCTTGTTTGGACACGAAGAAATCAAGAAACTGGTTGCTTTTCAGGAACAGATTCAGGCTGAAGTAGGCAAACCCAAGATGGAATTTACCCCTTATGTGCCGCCTGAAGCCCTTTCCAAGGAAATCATGGAATACGGTGAACCGAAGATCCACGATGCCCTCATGGATCCCGATAAGCTTCATCGCGACAAGATGGTTTCCGAAACCAAGGAAGCGATCCTGGAACATTTTGTGGAGCTTTATCCTGAAAGTGAAATCGATATTGCCCATATTGTGCAGAAGCTTGTCAAGAAGGTCTTTCGTCACATCATTACCCATGATAAGATCCGTCCGGACGGCCGTGCCCTTGATGAGGTACGTCCTATCAGCTGCGAAGTTGGTCTTTTGGCCCGGCCTCATGGCTGCAGCCTCTTTACACGCGGTCAAACCCAGGTTCTCAACTGCCTTGCTTTGGCGCCGCTCCGCGAAGCCCAGACCCTTGATGGCCTTGGGACGGAGCTGACAAAACGTTACATCCACCACTACAATTTCCCGCCCTACAGCGTCGGTGAAACAAAACCCCTGCGCAGTCCGGGCCGCCGCGAAATCGGCCATGGTGCCCTGGCAGAACGGGCCTTGCTTCCGGTTATTCCTTCGGAAGAGGAATTTCCATACACGATCCGACTGGTTTCAGAAGTCCTGGAATCGAACGGTTCTTCCTCCATGGCCAGTACCTGCGCCAGCACCCTCAGCCTGATGGATGCCGGCGTGCCAATCAAGGCTCCTGTTTCCGGTGTGGCCATGGGCCTTGTCAAGGAAGGGGATGATATTACCATCCTGACGGATATTCAGGGCCTTGAAGACGCCAATGGTGATATGGACTTCAAGGTTGCCGGTACGGAAAAAGGCATTACGGCCATCCAAATGGATATCAAGATTGACGGCATCAACCGTCAGATCTTTGAACAGGCACTTGAACAGGCTCGCAAGGGCCGTGCCTATATCCTCGGCAAGATGCTTGAATGTATCCCGGCACCGCGGCCTTCCCTCAAGGAACATGCACCAAAAATTACGACCCTCAAGATCAATCCGGACAAGATCAAGGATGTGATTGGACCGGGCGGTAAGGTCATCAAGAAAATCACCGAGGAATCCGGTGCCAAGATTGATATCGAGGAAGATGGAACGGTTTACGTAGCTGCTGCTGATCAGGCCTCTGCCAACAAAGCTATTGAAGCCATCAATGCCATTACGGCTGAACCGGAAATTGGAAAGATTTATACAGGTAAAGTCACACGCCTGATGAATTTCGGCGCCTTTGTTGAATTCATGCCTGGCCGGGAAGGCTTGGTCCACATTTCGCAACTCGCCAAGGAACGGGTGGAAAAAGTGGAAGACGTGGTAAACGTGGGTGATGAAATTGTTGTTAAGCTCGTTGAAATCGACGCTAAGGGACGCATGAACCTGTCCCGCAAAGCGGCGCTGCAAAGCCACTGATTCTTGACCCTAAAAAGGGGCATGTTCTGAAAAAAGTCACGAACATGCCCCTTTCTTGCTATATCCAGATGGTAGAATGGGTTTCAACTTGTAAGGAGAGATCATCAATGGGATTTTTTAATTTCCATAAAAAAACAGAATTATTGGCCCCTATGACGGGACGTGTGATTCCTCTTGAAAAGGTGCCTGATGCCGTCTTTTCCCAAAAGACCCTAGGGGAGGGAGCGGCCATCATGCCTGAAGACGGTCTTGTAACCGCACCTTGTGACGGTACGATTGCCTATGTCCCGGATACGAAACATGCGATTGCCCTGACGAGTACCAAGGGAGTGGAAGTCTTGATCCATGTGGGAATCGACACCGTTTCCTTACAGGGGGAGGGCTTTGATGCCCTTGTAAAGGAAGGTGATTCCGTCTCAAGGGGACAGGGGCTTCTTCAGGTTGATCTTTCCCTTCTTGCCAGCAAGAAAATGAATCCTGTGACTCCCCTTGTTGTGACGGGTGGCGCGGCATCCATTACGCTGCTGCAAAAAGAAGGAACCCGTGTTGAAAGCGGAAAAGACGCCATTGTTTCTGTCAAGGAAGAGGAGGAGTGAAGCCATGGAAATCAACGGCAGCGGCGGCAGCCTTATCGAACGGAAATATCGTCTTCCTGTCACTGTCATTTGGCAGCTTGCCCTTGATACAGCCCGGGAGATGGAAATCAGCCTAAAGGAAGTGGATGAAAAGGAGCATCTTTTTCAGGGAAGTCTCCTCACGGGAGAAAAAACCTTTCTTTTTGGCGAGCCAAAGAAAAAAGAGGTTTCCCTCGTTGTGACGCCCGTAGAAGAAGGCTGTCAGGTCATCCTTGATATTCATAAGGAACGGATTGAGGTCTATAGCTTCCGGCCACAAAATAAGGAAACAGAAGCCTTCATGAAACGGCTTGAAGCTAAAATAGAGGCGTATACGCAGGACAGTCCTTGTCCTCACTGTGGCCGTCAGGTTCCTCATGATGCCAGATTCTGCCCCTACTGCGGCAATCTTTTGGCGTAAAGAAATAAAAAAGAACCAGTTACCGAAGTAACTGGTTCCTACCGTTTCCTCTAGCTTAGATGGCGCGGGTCACCTTGCCGGAACGTAAGCAGCGAGTGCAAACATTAACGCTCTTGACTTCGCCGTCTACAACTGCTTTGACCTTTTGAATGTTAGGTTTCCAAGAACGTTTCACATGTCTATTGGAATGGCTGACATTGTTGCCGCTCAGCTCACCTTTCTTGCAGATATCACAGATGCATGCCATGGTCCCACCTCCTTCTAGCTAATAAGGCAATGCTAATTTTTAACTCAATGCAAGTATTTTAACACAAACAAAGAGTTTCTTGCAAGTAAATTTTGGTGAAATCCTGAAGACCATAGGAAATGCCCCCATTAGGACAGAAAATCTGGTATGATTAAAAGAAATCATAGAGGAGGGATCCATCAATGAAAAAAATAGATGCCAAAACCCAGTCACTGCCATGGTGGAAAAAGCCCGTTTCCTCCTTGAAAGGGATTGGTCCTAAAAAGGCGATTGAGTTCGAAGGACTAGGAATTGTGACGATTGGAGACCTCTTGAATCATTTTCCCCGTCAAGGATGTTATCTTGATTATTCTCATGTAAAGACAATCCGGGAACTGACCCTTGATGGTTCCATGCAGCTTTTTCGCGGACAGATTGCCCGCATCATAAAACGGCGCAGTGCTCGGAATATGCGCTATGCGTCAGTCGTGGTCAGCGATGGGACGGCTTTTGCCGAAATCTTTCTTTTTGGGGCCCAAGTCTATGCCGTACGGTATCTGGAAAATGGGGATGATGTCCTTGTCATTGGGAAAGTCGGTCCGGGACGAACCGCCAAGGCTGTCACTCAGGCTGTCATTTCCAAGGTCAAAGATGAGCATCCGGAAGCTCCGGGTATCCTGCCGACCTATGCCTTAAGCGGCAGTCTTACCCAAAAAAATGTGCGTTCTGCTGTGCGCCAAGCCCTGCTTCTTGCAAAGCACCATCTCCCTGAATGCCTGCCTGATTGGATCATGAGAAAAAAAGGCTTCCTTTCCCGCTATGAGGCCTTGGAAGCCATTCACTTCCCGCCGTCCTTGGAAAAAATGGAAGAAGCAAGAAGACGCTTCATTTTTGAGGAACTCTTCTTTATCCAGTGTGGGCTTCTGCACCATCGAGCCAACATCAAGAAAAGGAGCCTAGGTATCAAGATGGGTCATTGCGGGCCCTTATGGCAGTCTGTTTTGGACCATTTAGGCTTTACCTTGACGGAAAGCCAAAAAAAAGCTTGGCAGGAAATCAATGATGATATGGAAAGTCCTGAACCCATGAATCGTCTCCTCCAAGGTGATGTTGGTTCAGGAAAGACGGCTGTCGCTATGCTGGCGCTTGCTAAAGCTGCTGAAAATGGCTATCAAGGCTGTCTGATGGCACCAACGGAAATCCTTGCAGAGCAGCATTACAAAGAAATGCAGAAGGTCTTGGAACCTTTGGGCATCCATACAGCCCTGCTTACGGGGAGCCTGGGGCAAGCGGCTCGGCGGGAGGTCTTGGAGGGACTTGCTGACGGCACCATCAAGGCCGTCGTTGGGACCTACGCTCTGATCCAAGATGCCGTTACTTTTCACTCCTTGGCACTTGCCATAACGGATGAACAGCATCGCTTTGGCGTGGAGCAGCGATCCCGCTTGTCGGGAAAATCAAGCTATACACCCCATGTCCTTGTCATGACAGCGACGCCCATTCCGCGAACCCTTGCCTTAACCGTTTATGGGGATCTTGATGTGTCTCTTATGAAGGGGCTCCCACCAGGACGCAAACCAATCAAGACCTTGTGCTACACCGATGAAAAACGGGCCGATGTCTATGCTGGCCTTATCCATCAAGTGAAAGAAGGGCATCAGGCTTACATTGTGGCCCCTCTGATTGAGGGTTCGGACACGGTCGATGCAAAATCCGCGACAGACCTATATGAGGAACTGACCCAGACTTTTTTGAAGGGTATTCCCTGCGGCCTCCTTCACGGACGCCTCAAAGCAGAGGAAAAGGATGCGGTCATGGCTGATTTTGTGAGTGGAAAGACCAAGGTCCTCATTGCTACAACGGTGATTGAAGTTGGCGTCAATGTACCCAATGCGACGCTGATGATCATTGAAGGGGCGGATCGTTTTGGACTGGCCCAGATGCACCAGCTCCGAGGCCGTGTCGGTCGTGGATCGAGTCAATCGTATTGTGTGCTGCTTACCGGTTCGAATCAGCCCCAGACATTGGAACGGCTCCAGATCATGCGCAGCTGCAGTGATGGCTTCCTGCTTGCCGAGAAAGATATGGAACTTCGAGGCGCCGGCCAGCTTTTTGGCGTTCGGCAGCATGGGCTGCCCGACCTCTATATTGCGGATATCCTTCGTGATACGGATACCCTTGTAGAAGCACGGGAATATGCCAAACGGATTATGGCCGATCCCCAAGGGGCCCGTTTCATTGAGGAAGGCGTCGCTACCACCCAGTTTGATGGACGGTTTGAACAGATTTTTAATTCCTGACTGAAGGATGGATGAAATGAATAAAAAAATTAATTGGAAAAGCGGAAGCTTTAAATGTATTACTTTTCTGCTTCTTATAGGATGCCTGTTGGCTATCCATGTTTTTGCGCCAGGCGTTACGGAAAATCTGTGTCATTTGGCCCGCGGTGGCAATCTTAAGGAGACAACGGATTATCTGAGGAGCTTTGGCCCTTGGGCCATCGTGGTCAGCTTTTTTCTCGATGTCCTCATCAATGCCCTC
Source organism: Acidaminococcus sp. BV3L6 (assembly GCF_000468835.1). Lineage (NCBI taxonomy): Bacteria > Bacillati > Bacillota > Negativicutes > Acidaminococcales > Acidaminococcaceae > Acidaminococcus > Acidaminococcus sp. BV3L6. The sequence goes on from NZ_AWUR01000025.1 coordinate 6,042, forward strand.
GGATTTTTGCCCTCCATTTTTTTATCAACGGCAAATGGTGTTATCTTTGGTTTGCCTCTTGGGATTACTGTATCCTGGCTGGCCGAAACCGTCGGTGTGGTGCTTAATTTTTTTGTGCTTCGCTATTTTTTGCGTGATGAAGCGGAAAAGCTCATTACAAAGAGCAATAACCTGAAGCGCCTTGATGAAATGAGCAGCAAGGGCGGGCTTACAGCTATGGCCCTTGCCCGGACGCTGCCTTATTTTCCGTCAGGAATCCTGACCGCGTTGGGCGCCGTAAGCCGGATGAGCGCACGGGATTATATTATTGCCAATCTGATTGGCAAATTCCCTTCAACCGCACTTGAAGTCGTCGTAGGGCATGATGTTGTCAATTTCCGGGCCCATATGGACCGCCTTGCCGTCTTGACTACCCTTGTTATCATCGTCTATGGGGGACTTCTGTACCACCGGAAACGGAAGGAGAAGAAATCGTCCTAGGATGTTATCGCTTCGTTTCAGATCCTTTCTAAACCTAATATTCACGGCAGTGAAACGTCTCTTGATCTGTAACTTACTATACAGATTAAGAGGCGTTTTTTACCGTTAAGGAAAGTCGTGCAAGAAAAGAAGGAAAATTCCAAGAAATCAGCGAAAAAGGATACCATGAGATTGTTACGAATAGATTCGATATAAAGGGGGCAATAACGTGAAAGAGTACACAGGTGATAAAATCAGGAACGTTGCTATTGTAGGGCACGGCGGTGCAGGGACGACTTCCCTTACGGAAGCCCTGCTTTATCGCAGCGGCGCCATCAGCCGGATGTGCAAAGTGGAGGATGGACAGACAACAACGGACTTTGAGCCAGAGGAAATCAAGCGCGGTGTTTCTGTCAGTGCGACCCTTGCGCCTGTTGAATGGAACGATGTCAAGATCAACTTCCTTGATACCCCGGGATTTGCTGATTTCGTAGCTGAAGTAAAGGGCGCTTTCCGCGCCGTTGACAGTGTGCTCATAGTGGTCAGTGCAACGAGCGGGGTCCAGATTGGAACGGAACAATGCTGGAATCTCGCAGAAGAAGCCGGATTGCCTCGATTGATTTTCGTTAATAAGATGGACCGTGAAAATGCTGACTTTGATCAAATCATGGATAACCTCCGGACCAAGATTGGTAAACGGGTTCTGCCGCTCCATCTGCCTTTGGGCAAGGAAGAGAATTTCTGTGGTGTCATCGACGTCTTCAATCAGAAGGCCTACCGCGGCAACGGCAATGGAGCCGATGAAATCGAAGTCCCGGATGAACTGAAGGACTGGGTCGCCGATGCTCACAGCAAGATGGTGGAAGCGGCTGTCGAAGCCGATGATGAGGTTATGGAAAAATACCTTGAAGGTGAGGAAATTCCAGACAATGTCATCATGAACTGCCTTGTTAAAGGTATCCGGCAAGGCATCATCTTCCCTGTGCTCTGCGGCAGTGCGTATAAGAACATTGGCCTTGGCCGCTGCCTGAATGCCATCGTAAACTATACTTTCCCCTCCGTTCTCAATGATTTTGAAGTGGAAAATCCGACCACCGGCAAAACGGAAGTCCGCGACTCGAACGCACCTATGGCTGCTCTCGTCTTTAAGACAACGGCAGATCCCTTTGTGGGCCGTCTGAGTTTTGTCAGGGTCTTTTCCGGTGCCATTTCGGCGGATAGTGCGGTCTATAATGCCAGCCGTGAGGAAATGGAAAAAGTCGGGCCTGTCTTTACCTTGCGCGGGAAGACGCAGATTCCTATGAAACAGATTGTAGCCGGTGATATTGGGGTCATTTCCCGTCTCCAGTTCACGGCAACGGGCGATACCTTAAGTGACAAGAACAACCCCGTCCTCTTTAAGCCCATTGAATTCCCGCTGCCTATGTACAGCCGGGCCATTTATCCGAAGAAGAAGGGTGATGAAGAAAAGATTGCCGGCGCTCTCACAAAACTCATGGATGAGGATCCGACCTTCATTGTAACTCGCAATAACGTAACAAAGGAAACGCTGATCAGTGGCATGGGGGATCAGCATCTTGAAATCATCATGGAGCGGATGACACGCAAGTTTGGTGTGGAAGCAGAACTTCGTGCACCGATTGTGGAATATAAGGAAACCATCCGCGGCACGGCAGAGGTTGAGGGCAAATACAAGAAACAAACGGGCGGTCATGGTCAGTATGGTCATGTTGTGGTTCGGCTTGAACCGCTGCCGCCTGGTGGAGGCTTTGAATTCGTCGATAAAATCTTCGGCGGTGCCGTTCCTCGCCAGTATATCCCAGCCGTAGAAAAGGGTATGCGCGAAGCCGTTGAACATGGAGTCCTTGCGGGCTATCCTGTAGTTGATATCAGGATCACCCTTCTTGATGGCTCCTATCATACGGTCGACTCTTCGGAAATGGCTTTTAAGGTGGCGGCTAACCAAGCCTTCCAGAAAGGCTGCGCGGAAGCAAAACCCGTTCTTATGGAACCGTATTATAACCTTGATGTTTACTGTGATGAACGGGTTACTGGCGACGTTATTTCCGACCTTAACAGCAAGCGGGGCCGCATCATGGGTATGCAGACCGCTGAAGATGGAAGAAGCTGTATCAAGGCCCAAGTGCCATATGCGGAGATCCTTGATTATGCAGTTGACCTCCGTGCCTTGACCCAAGGAACCGGAACCTTTGAGATGAAGTTCGATCATTATGAGGACGTTCCGCCAAAAATGGCTGAAAAGATCATTGAGGAGGCCAAGGAAAAAGAAGGAAAATAAGCACGTCATGGCCGCTGCCGCAGGCAGCGGCCCCTTTTTTGGAAGCTTTGTTGCGAAACCAAGCCAAATATCCTATAATCGTAAGGAAAGACCCAATATCCGAGTTATGGTAGGAGGAATATTGTTTTCATGAAAAAAATTGATCAAGAAAGCATCAATACCTTACGTTTCTTGTCCATTGATGAAGTCCAGGCTGCCAATTCCGGCCATCCCGGCCTTCCCCTTGGAACGGCTCCGCTTATGTATACGATCTGGGATCGTTTCATGAAGGTGAACCCCAAGGATCCGTCTTGGTTCGACCGCGATCGTTTTGTTCTTTCGCCAGGCCATGGTTCTGCCCTGCAATATGCCATGCTTCATTTGGCTGGATACAAGGTCTCCCTTGATGATTTGAAACAATTCCGTCAGTGGGGGTCCCTGACCCCGGGCCATCCGGAATATGGGGTCACGCCCGGTGTTGATGTTTCAACTGGTCCTTTAGGTCATGGATTTGCCATGGCCGTAGGTCTTGCCATGGCAGAAAAGATGCTTGCTGCCCGCTACAACAAAAAGGGGTTCCCCGTGGTAGACCATTATACCTATGGCATCACAAGCGACGGCGACCAGATGGAGGGTGTTGCTTCTGAAGCCGCTTCCCTTGCAGGGACGCTGGGACTAGGCAAATTAATTTTCCTTTATGACGATAACAAGATCACTATCGAAGGCCATACGGACATTGCCTTCAAGGAAGACGTGGGGGCTCGTTTTGTTGCCTATGGATGGCAGGTATTGCGTGTTTCTACCTCTGAGGATGTGGAAGAACTGGCCAAAGCCATCAAGGAAGCCAAAAGAGAAAAGAACCGTCCTTCCCTCATTATTGTTCCCACCCATATTGGTTTTGGCAGTCCGCGCCAGGATATGGCCAGTGCGCACGGCGAACCGCTGGGCGCTGAGAATGTGGCTGCCACTAAAAAAGCCGCCGGTTGGGATCCGGAAAAGTCCTTCTATGTGCCTGATGAAGTGCGGGCTCATTTCGAAGAAAAGATTCCCGCGGCAGAACGAAAAGAGGCTGAATGGGAAGCCCTTCTTGATGAATACGCCAAAAAATATCCTGATCTTGCAGCAGAACTGGTGGACCGCATGAATGGGAAGGTCGATCTTGATCTCAAGAAACTCATGGCTATCTTTGATGGTACGGAAAGCGCGGCTACACGTGCTGCTTCCGGTACAGTCCTGCAAAGCCTTGCCGATGCACTGCCAAGCCTTGTCGGCGGCAGTGCTGACCTTGGGCCATCCAACAAGACTGAAATGAAGGGCAAGGGGTTCTTCTCCGCGAGAACACCGGAAGGCCGCAATATCCACTTTGGAATCCGCGAACATGCCATGGGCTGTATCGTCAATGGGCTGAGCCTCCACGGCGGGCTCCTGCCTTTTGGCGCGACCTTCCTTGTCTTTGCTGATTTCATGCGTCCTGCTATCCGTATGGCCGCACTGATGGGCATTGGCAGCCATTTTGTCTTTACCCACGACAGCATCTTTGTCGGTGAAGATGGTCCGACCCATCAGCCTGTTGAACAGGCCATGAGCCTGCGGCTGATTCCTAACGTTTCCGTCATTCGGCCTGCTGATGCCCTTGAAACAGCGGCTGCTTGGAAGACGGCCTGTGAAACAAAAGACCGTCCGACCTGTCTGCTTCTTACCCGTCAGGGTATGCCCGTTCTTCATGATTATGCCAAAGTGATTGCTAAGGGTGCACCCAAAGGCGCTTACATCCTGAGCCCTTGCCCGAAAGAAGAAGACCTCAAGGCCGTTATCATTGCTACAGGCAGTGAAGTTCATTTAGCCCTTGAAGCCCAGAAAAAATTGACGAAACGTCATATCGGCGTTCAAGTTGTTTCCATGCCCAGCTGGGATCTTTTTGACAGCCAGAGTGCAGCCTACAGACGCCGCGTCCTTCCCAAGGATGTACCGGCGATTGCCGTCGAAGCAGGTGTCCGTACGGGCTGGGCCCGCTATACGGGCAGCGAGGACCACGTCATCGGTATCGATACATTTGGCGCTTCTGGTCCGGGTAAGACGGTCTATAAAGAATATGGATTCACCGTTGATCATATCGTTGATATGGTCCGCAAAGTAAAGTAGGGAGCCCGGCTCCTACGGTTCTTGGCGTCCTGTCAAATTGGCAGGACGCTCTTTGTACAGGAAAGGAAGATCCATCATGAAACATCTGCTCACCATTGCAGGTTCTGATTCCTCCGGCGGCGCGGGAATCCAGGCTGATCTAAAGACGTTTGCTGCCCATGGCACCTTTGGAATGAGTGTTATTACTGCAGTAACCGCCCAAAATACGACCGGCGTTACGAGAATCCAAAATATTGACGCTGAAGTTGTCGCCGCCCAGATTGATGCAGTTTTTTCCGATATTCATGTCGATGCCGTCAAGGTGGGCATGGTTTCCATTACGCCCATCATCGAGACCATTGCGAAAAAGATGAAAGCCTATGTACCTTCCTATCTTGTTGTCGATCCGGTCATGGTGGCGACAAGCGGAGCCTATCTTCTTGAGGAGACGGCCCGGCGGACCCTCTTGGAAAAGCTCCTGCCCCTTGCTTCAGTCATCACGCCGAATATGATGGAAGGAGAAGTCCTATCAGGCATGACAATCCGCTCAAAAGACGATATGGAAAAGGCAGCCCATGCAATCCTAGATGCCTGCGGTGCGGCTGTGCTCCTTAAGGGCGGTCATCTTGCCCAGACTGCTGATGACTATCTTTTGGAAAAAGATGGGCGCGGGACTTGGCTTTTGGGCCGTCATATCGATAACTCCAATACGCATGGAACGGGCTGCAGTTTATCGTCCGCCCTTGCTTCAGAATTGGCTTTGGGCCACACCCTTCCAGAAGCGGCTCAACTTGCCAAGGACTATGTGGCACTCGGCATTGAGCATGGCCTTCCTGTCGGTCATGGGCACGGCCCTATCCATCACTTTGTCTCTCTTTATGAAAAGGCAGGGATTGGGAAATGATGCCCCTTGAAAAGGCCTTTTGCTCCATCAGTGAGGCCATGCGGTCCCATCATCCGTTGGTTCATCACATAACAAATTATGTGACGGCCGGATTCTGTGCGGATGCGGCCCTTGCCATTGGGGCATCTCCCATGATGGCTGACGAGGAAGGGGAAATGCCCGCCATCTCACAGCTTTCTGACGCTTTGGTCCTCAATTTGGGAACTATGAATGAACGAACCTATGGCGCCATGAAAAAAGCCCTTGTCGGAACCGCTGCCTGTGGACGGCCTATCCTGCTTGACCCTGTTGGGGTCATGTCGTCGTCCTTCCGCTTTGATGCGGCCCGTACCCTGCTTCAGACTGGGGCCATCACGGTCATCAAGGGCAACAGTGCCGAAGGAAAGGCCCTCCTTTCTTGGCAGGGCGAAGGGGGAAAGGGCGTGGATTCCCTTTCTGATGACCATCCGGAACGGATTGCCAAAGCTTTGGCCTGCAAGTTTCACTGCACGGCTGCTGTAACGGGTGCCACTGATGCTGTAAGCGACGGAACCGTAACTTATCTGGCTCATAATGGAACGGCTTATCTGGGCCGGATTACGGGGGCTGGCTGCATGACGGGAACGCTTATGGCGGCAGCCCTGGGAGTCTATCCTGAATCCCCCCTTTATGCTGCCCTATGGGGCCTTACGGTCATGAATACGGGAGCTGAACTTGCGGAAAAGGACGTTCCCGGCCCTGGGACCTTCCGGGCCCATTTGATGGATGCCATCAGCCAACACGAGGGGCATAGGCTTTATAACCTTTTTAAAGGAGGGCCAGCAAAATGAAACGAACCATTGATTACAGCCTCTATTTGGTCACGGACCGAAAGGTGACGGACAAAAAGGGCCGCGATTTTTATGAAGCTGTCGAAGAAGCCCTCCAAGCGGGCATTACTTTGGTCCAGCTGAGGGAAAAGGACGTGACGACGGAAGAACGTATTGCCATTGGCCGCAAGGTCAAGATCCTGTGCGACCACTACGACGTACCGCTTCTTGTCGATGACGATATTGCCTGCGCCAAGGCCATCGGCGCTGATGGGGTCCATTTGGGACAAAGCGATGAATCCCTTGCCCGGGGACGGCAGGAATTAGGAAATGATGCCATCATCGGTATTTCTGCCCATAACCTTGAAGAGGCGCAGGCGGCCCTTCGTGGCGGCGCCGATTACCTCGGCGTGGGCGCCCTTTACCCAACAGAGACTAAAAAGGATGCGTCCTGTCTAGGCCTCGGTCCCTTCCGGGAAATCATTGCGGCCATTTCCCTTCCCATTGTTGGAATCGGCGGTATCGGTAAAAAGGAATTCCCGGAAGTCATGAAGTGCGGGGCCGCAGGCTGCGCCATGATCAGTTCTATTCTCGGCGCCGAAGACATCACAGCAACGGTAAAGGCCATGAAGATGGCCTATGAGGCTCTGCGCAAAGGGGAGTAGCCTATGCGGGAAAAAAGAAAGATTGAACGTTTGGGGCGGAAGGCCATTACCGCTTTTACAAAACGCCTGACTGATGAAATCTTCCTGTTCATCGAGCGCGACCCGGCCCTTTTGAAGGAATACAAGGAAGCGGTGAAAACCTATTCGGCCCACAGCGTCAATGCAACCTTGGGCAAGATGATTGCCGAAGCTTATGGCCTAGGCAATCTCCAAAAGGAAAGCAATCCGGACAGTGCGCTCTTAAAGCGTTATACCTGTCATTATGTCTATTGGGATCGCAACAAGGAAGAAAAGAAACGGCGGGAAAAGGAACGGGAACAGGCCTTGGGGCTTTTTGGCAGAAGCAGGAGAAAACGTAGGACAAAGGCTGTCAAAAAGCCTCGTGTGGCGTCTGCTCCGTCCCTTGAAAAGAATCTCTTCGATGGGTCAGGACATGACCCATCAGTATCATGATAAAGGATCCGTGGAGGAAGTTCTCCTCCCACATTCCTTTTTCCTAGGAGGGAAAAAGCTTCATGCAGGATGAGACGCTGTTTGCCAAAAGGATCCGCATTGGCAGACTTTATGATGTATATGGGAGTCTTCTTACGGTGCGGCAGCAAAAAATCATGGAACAGTATTTTTATGATGACCTGTCCCTTGGCGAGATTGCTGATGCCGGCGGAACAAGCCGGCAGGCTGTCTATGATCTCTTAAAGCGAGTAGAGGAGTCCCTTGAAAAGTATGAAAAGAAGCTCCGCGTCCTCCAAAAGGAAGAATCCATGCAGTTTGAACTGCGGGGGGCCCTCCATCTCCTGGGTGCGCTCAAGGAAGAAGGACTAGGGGATGAACGGCTTCAAAAAATTGAAGACATCATCCATAAGGTCATGGGTGATGCATGAAAATCAGGTGTCAAGGGAAAATACTTGACACCTTGCTGTTTATCCGCTATACTACATAAGTCGGTAAAGGACCTAGAGGTCCCACGGCCAGACAGAAAGCAGGTACACCATGGCTTTTGAAATGCTGACCGATAAATTGACGGCAGCCATCCAAAAGATTCGCGGCCAAAAGACCGTTACGGAGCAGGACCTTAAGGAAACCTTGAGGGACGTGCGGTTGGCCCTTTTGGAAGCAGATGTCAATTTCAAGGTTGTCAAGGAATTTACCACAAAGATCAAGGAACGGGTGCAAGGTCAAAAAATTGATCCTAACCTGACCGCTGGTCAATATATCGTCAAAGTCGTCCACGAGGAACTGATAGCCCTTTTAGGCGGGGAACAGAGCAAGCTCCAATTTTCCTCGAATCCACCTACGGTGATCATGCTTGCCGGGCTTCAGGGTGCAGGTAAGACTACTTCCATCGGAAAGCTGGCCAATTACCTCCGCAAAAATGGAAAGAAGCCGCTCATGGTTGCTGGTGACGTTTATCGTCCCGCTGCCATTACCCAGCTCGAAGTCATTGGAAAGGAACTGGACATGCCAGTCTTTTCCATGGGCAGTGAGGTCTCCCCTGTGACGATTGCCCAAGAGGCCATCAAAAGGGCCAATGCCCTTTTGTGCGATACGGTCCTCATCGATACAGCCGGGCGATTGCATATTGATGAAAAGCTCATGGATGAGCTGAAAAACATCAAAACCGCGGTTCATCCAGATGAAATCCTTCTTGTCGTCGACGCAATGACGGGACAGGATGCCGTGACGGTTGCAGAGGCCTTCAATAAAGCCCTTGGGATTACGGGCCTTATTGTGACGAAACTTGATGGCGACGCTCGCGGTGGTGCTGTTCTCAGCGTCAAATCCGTAGCCGATTGCCCGGTGAAGTTTGTAGGTATGGGTGAAAAGCTGGATGCACTCCAGCCATTTTATCCGGACCGCATGGCTTCCCGCATCCTTGGAATGGGGGATGTCCTATCCCTCATAGAAAAGGCCCAAGAGGCCATTGATGTTGATTCGGCCAAGAGACTGGCTGAGTCAATGAAACATAACGAGTTCACCCTCGATATGTTCCTTGACCAAATGAAACAGGTCAAGAGGCTGGGTTCCTTGGAATCCATCCTGAGCATGATTCCCGGCATGGGAAAATTCAGCAAGCAGTTTGAAGGCGTGGATCTTGATGGCAAGGAAGTCCGCAGGTTGGAGGCCATCATCACGTCCATGACTCCGAAGGAGCGGCAGAATCCCCGCATTATCAACGGGTCCCGTCGTAAGCGCATTGCCGCGGGCTGTGGCCAGCGTGTCCAGGATGTCAATCGCTTGCTCAAGCAGTTTGAAGAGAGCAAGAAGCTCATGAAGACCATGCAGGGGATGAACAAGTATGCACGGAAAGGCAGATTCAAACTGCCTTTCATGCAATAAATCAAATTCCTTTAAGGAGGTGAAAATTGTGGCAGTAAAAATTCGTCTGAAACGTATGGGTGCTAAGAAAAGACCCTTCTATCGTATCGTTGTTGCCGATGAACGCGCTCCGCGTGATGGCCGCATCATTGAAACGGTTGGGACCTACGATTCCAACGTCGATCCTGCTGTTGTAAAGATTGATGAGGAAAAGGCTCTGAGCTGGATGATGAAAGGCGCACAGCCGACGGATACGGTTCGCTCCATGTTCAGCAAGGAAGGCCTCATGACCAAACTGGCTGACAAGAAGGCTGCGAAATAAGGAGGAGACCTATGAAAGAGATAGTTGAAGTCATTGCTAAGGCTATCGTCAATCATCCCTCCGAGGTGCAGGTGGAGGAAGAAAGGCGTGGTTCCACTGTCGTTCTTAAACTCCACGTGGCACCCGATGATATGGGTAAGGTCATCGGCAAGCAAGGCCGGATTGCAAAAGCCATCCGTATGGTCATGAAGGCCGCGGCCACCCGTGAAAATGTCAAAGTGATCGTCGATATTGATTAAAGGTGGGCAAACCATGGATAAAATGATCGTAAAAGTCCCTGTAACCATTAAGGCGAAGGTGACGGAAGATCTGAAGGCACAACTGATTGCCGATATGAAACGCCAGGTCCAGGCTGCTGAACTTGATTTTGAACGGTTCCAATTCAGTGCCAAAAAGGCCTTGGATAACAATGCCGGCGCCGCTCCCCAGCTGGTTGCCAGCATGCGGGACCAGATTGAATACGAAAAGAACCAACGTGGCCATGCTCTCCAGGAGCTTAAAGATAAACTGGAACGAGCAGAAAACCTCGAAATCGGTAGCGAAATCGGTCACGGCACATTGGAGCGTTCCGTGGAAATTACCATAGGGTCCGATCTGGAAGCCCTCATGGGCGCTGAAATTGTCGTTGAAGACGGCAAGGTCATTGCATTTCGGGCGTGATGACCATGGAACAGCAAATTGTGATTGGCAAAATCGTCGCCCCGCATGGTGTGCGGGGCGAATTTCGTATCATGCCCCTGACCGACCAGCCGCAGCGCTATGCCAAGATGAAGATTGTCCATCTTGATGATGGACGGGATCTCACGGTTGTTTCCGTTCGGCAGCATAAAAATGTCTATCTCATGATGGTGAAGGAAATCACCAATATGGACGAAGCCGAAGCCCTGCGGGGCCGTCAGCTTGTCATTTCCCCCAAGGAACTTCCTCCCTTGCCGAAAGGACAGTTCTATGTGCGGGATATCTTGGGATTTGCTGTCGAAAGTCCTGACGGGGAAGCCTTTGGCACCGTAAAGGATGTCATTTCCCCGGGCAGTACCGATGTTTTTGTGATTGCTTCCCCGACAGGCGAGGAGATTCTCCTTGCCGCCATCAAGGAGAACATCCTTACCATCGATTGGGCAGAGCATAAGGTTGTTGCTAAACTGCCGGAGTGGATTTGATGAAATTTGTTTTTATTACCTTGTTCCCTGAACTCATTGCAGGCGCCGCTTCCGTGAGTATCTTGGGACGGGCCCAAAAAGAAGGCCTCATTGAGGTTCTTTGCGTCAATCCCCGTGATTATGCGACGGACCGCCACCGCAGCGTTGACGATACAACCTGCGGCGGCGGTGCCGGCATGGTCCTGCGTGTGGACACATATCTGGCGGCTCTTGAAAAAGCCAGGTGCCTTGCCCCGGATGCACTTGTGGCTGCGCTGACGCCTGTAGGTGAAACTCTTTGCCAAGCACGCGTCACCGCTCTTTCCCGAGCTGGCCGGGATCTTATTTTTCTTTGCGGCCATTATGAAGGGTTCGATGAGCGGATCCTAGAGGAAGCTGATCTGCGCCTATCCGTAGGGGATTTTGTCATGACAGGCGGTGAATTACCCGCGCTTTCCGTTATGGACGCGGTCGCTCGTTTCGTGCCAGGCGTTCTGGGAAAACTGGTGAGCGCCGAAGAGGACTCTTTTTCCGGTTCCCTTTTGGAGCATCCTCAGTACACGCGGCCCATTTCTTATGAGGGGAAAAAAGTGCCGGATATTCTCCTATCTGGAGATCACGAAAAGATTGGTGCCTGGCGCCGTAAGAAAGAATTTGAAGCCACGCTCCAGCACCGTCCGGATCTTTTTTCGACAATGACGTGGCAAAAAGGAGACGGCCGGCTCTTTCTTGAGATGCTTGGAGAACGGCACAAAAAATAGGGCAGCTGCAGCCCTTACCAGGGAGGAAAACTTCTTGCATGGGGTTTTCCCTTATGGTATAATACAGCGTATGCATTAACGGGCGGTCCGCTGTTAGCACGTGGCTAGACATGAACGTCTTGGATTCTGAGGAGGAACTAGTAAATGAACGTTATCGAAGCAATTGAAAAGGAACAGCTGCGTTCCGACATTCCTGACTTCCGTCCCGGCGATACCCTGAAAGTATACGTCAAGGTTGTTGAAGGAAACCGTGAACGTGTTCAGTTATTTGAAGGTGTCTGTATCTCCCGCAACGGTACTGGTGTCCGTGAAATGTTCACCGTCCGCCGTATCGCATCCGGTGTTGGTGTAGAAAGAACGTTCCCCGTGCATTCTCCGCGTCTGGAAAAGATTACTGTTTCCCATCGTGGTATTGTTCGGAGAGCCAAACTGTACTACTTGCGCAAACTTACGGGTAAAGCTGCCCGCATCAAGGAGCGCCGCTAATTGGAAAACGAAAAGGGGGCTGTCCTGCAGTCCTCTTTTTTTGTATACGAGAGACATGTTGCTGTATCATGTTAGAAACAGGTGAAATCCATGAGTGAAGAAAAAGAAAAGAAATCCTGGCAGGATACTGCCAGTGACTGGCTGTTTTCCATTATCATCGCTGTGGTCCTGGCTCTGGGAATCCGAACTTTTCTGGTCGAGCCCTATATGGTTTCCGGTCCGTCCATGCGGCCTACCCTGCAGAATGAAGAACGTCTGATTGTCAATAAGCTGGTTTACTACCTGCGTGAGCCGCAGCGGGGGGAAATCATTGTCTTCAAGTACCCCAGTGATACGCGGCGTGATTTCATCAAGCGTGTCATTGCTGTTGGCGGGGATACCATTGAAATCCGAGATGGCAAGACCTTCGTCAATGGGGAAGCCATTGATGAAAGCTATATCAAGGAGCCCTTTCATACCAATTACGGAAAGGTGACGGTCCCTAAGGGATTTATTTTTGTTATGGGCGATAACCGCAACAATTCCGAAGACAGTCGTTATGCTGATGTGGGTTTTGTTGATCTGTCCCTTGTGAAAGGAAAGGCCAGTGTTGTCTTTTGGCCTTTCTCGGAATTCAAGGCCCTGCCGTAAGGAGGGGAATTCATGCCAGAACTTTTGGAAGGCTATGCCTTTACGATCCAGTGGTTCCCCGGTCATATGACAAAGGCCAAACGGCAGATGGAAAGCGAGCTTAGGATGGTTGATGTCGTCGTTGAGCTCCTTGATGCTCGCATTCCTCGGGCAAGTGCCAACCCGCTCCTTAAAGGACTCATTGGCAGTAAGGTAAAGATTGTAGCCCTAAACAAAACGGATATGGCTGACCCCCTTGCCACCAAGGCCTGGCTTACCTATTTCAAGGAAGCGGGCCTTAAGGCTTTGGAAGTTGACTGCCAAAAAGGACGCGGGGTCAAAGCCCTTCTGACGGCAATGCGGGAAGCCGGACAGCCGGTAATTGATAAGTGGCTGAAAAAAGGCGTGCGGAACCATCCCATCCGAATCATGATTGTGGGGATCCCTAATGTAGGAAAATCGACACTTATCAATCGCATCTTGGGAAAAAACAAGGCGGCGGCCCAGAATCGTCCCGGCGTGACCCGCAATACACAATGGGTGGAAATTGGAAAGAATCTAGAACTTCTTGATACGCCTGGCGTGCTTTGGCCAAAGTTTGAAAAGGTGGAAACCGGTTTTCACCTTGCTGTGACAGGCGCCATCAAGGAAGACGTCTTTGATCGGGAAATGGCTGCCTCCATTCTGCTCTTGCGCCTTAAAAAGCGGTATCCTCAGGAACTGGGTGCCTCTTATGGCATTGCCGTGGAAGAGATGGATACGGCCGAATCCCTCCTTGATAAAATCGGCCGGGCACGGGGTGCCTTAAAGAGCGGTGGGGAAGTAAACCGTTCCAAGGTTGTCGATCTTTTTCTCCGCGATTTTAAATTTGGGAAATTGGGTCCCATGACACTGGAAGAACCCTAAACGCAGACTGCTGTACTTTTTGTGCAGCAGTCTTTTTGCTTTTTGATAAAACAATTCATTAGGGCCGTTCATCCCTTGAAAAAGGACTTTTAGCACGCTTGGAGACCCATTCAGCCAAAGCACCCCACATAGCCCTGGATTCATGATATAATGACGCCCATAAGGTCCTTGGACCACTCAACCAGAAAGAAAAGGAAGATGATGAGATGCATTCCATTGCAGAAATAAAAGCCGCCCTTTCTCATATGCCTGCTAAGGAGGATCTTGCTGTCTGGCGCAGGGATGAACGGAAAGGGGTCCAGCGCCTCCTTGCGTCCTATGATAAACGGTGTGCCCGCATGGCGGCGGAAAAGGAGCGCCTTGCTGCCCTTATGGAACCGGAACGGATCTTTTGGGAACAAGGATTTGTCCATGTCGCTGGAACCGATGAGGCGGGTCGAGGGCCGTTAGCAGGCCCCTTGGTAACAGCTGCCGTTATCCTGCCCCATGAAATTGACCTGCCGGGACTCAATGATTCCAAGAAAGTCCCTCCGAAACGCCGAGAGGCACTTTATGACGAAATCTTGCAGCAGGCACTTGCCGTGACGGTTCGCATCCTAGGGCCGCAGGAAATTGACACGCTTAATATCTATCAGGCGGCAAAACAATCCATGCAGATGTGTCTGACTCATCTTTCAGCAGCCCCGGATGCAGCACTGACCGATGCTATGCCACTTTCCCTGGTCGGTATTCCCGTGAAGGATCTTGTTCATGGTGATGCCCGCAGTGCGGCGATTGCGGCCGCTTCCATCATTGCGAAGGTGACCCGTGACCGTATCATGGTGGAACTCGATCAGACCTATCCGGGATATGGCTTTTCTTCGAATAAAGGCTATGGGTCAAAGGCCCATTTGGATGCCCTTGCGGCCTTGGGTGTAACGCCGTGGCACCGTAGGACCTATGAACCCATCAAGGGACTTGCCAGCCGGCTCGCCTTACCGCCTGCCATCAGCGAAGACAAGCTCCTGAAGCTCAAATAGCGCGATGCACGAACGGACTCGTTTCGGCCGCTGGGGGGAGCGGGCAGCCGCGGCCTATCTCCGGCATCAAGGGTATATCATTGAGGCCCAAAACTACAGTTCCAGTCATGGGGAACTTGATCTTGTGGCCCGCAAGGGGCATCTGCTTGTCTTTGTTGAAGTCAAGAGCCGCCGAACTGACCTTTATGGCAGACCCCGCGATGCCGTTACGGAGGAAAAAGCCGCTCGCATCAGGGAAACCGCCTATGAGTATCTGCAGGACCATAAACGCCCCGGCGACCGGATCCGCTATGACGTCATTGAAATCATGATGCTCTTTGGCCATTTTCAGCTCAATCATTTAAAAAACTATTTGTAACCGGGAACAAAGGCGGGACCTGTTGACTGTTTTTAGGCAGCTTGTCCCAAAGAAGGAGTGACGATATTGTACGCACGGACATGGGGAGAAACGACTTGCGGCATCAATGGCGAAATGATTGTTGTTGAGGTTGATGTGGCCAATGGAAAGTTTAATTTTGAAATTGTGGGACTGGCTGATACAGCTGTCAAGGAATCCCGGGAGCGTGTCCGCAGTGCCATCAAGAATTCAAGCTGCAAGTTTCCCGATCAGCATATTACGGTCAACCTTGCTCCTGCCGATCTAAAAAAAGACGGATCCGGTCTCGATCTGCCCATTGCCATAGGTATCCTGGCTGCCCAGGCAAGATTGGAACTGCCTAAGGATGATGCCCCTGTCTTTGTAGGTGAATTCGCCCTTGATGGGTCCCTGCGGCCGGTGAGCGGTATTCTGCCCATGATTTTACGAGCACGGGACGAAGGGCGGGGAAGCATCTTTATTCCCGCAGGCAATGCCGAGGAAGGGGAACTCGTAGATGGCATCAATGTTTTTACGGCCCATCATTTAAGTGAGATTGTCCGTCATCTCAAAGGGGAAGCGGCACTTTTGCCGTTAAAAAAATGCCTGCGGTTTTCTGAAGAGGAAATTCCGACAACTGTCGATTTTTCCGATGTCCAAGGACAGGTCGTGGCCAAAAGGGCCCTCGAAATCGCAGCCGCCGGCGGACATAATATCCTTATGGTAGGCGCGCCTGGCGCAGGTAAGACTATGCTGGCACGGCGTCTTCCGACCATTCTGCCGCCTATGACTGAGGAAGAAGCCCTTGAGGTTACAAAAATCTATAGTATTGCTGGTCTCCTCAGTCATCGCCATGGCATTGTCATGGAACGACCCTTTCGCAGTCCTCATCATACGGTTTCAAACAGTGCCCTTATAGGCGGCGGCAGTATCCCCAAACCGGGGGAAGTGACCTTAAGTCATCATGGGGTACTCTTTCTTGATGAACTGCCGGAATTTACTCGCAGTTCCCTGGAGGTTCTCCGGCAGCCGCTGGAGGACCGGATTGTTACCATCAGCCGCGTTCAGGCAACACTGACTTTCCCTGCTGATTTCATCTTGGTAGCAGCCCAGAATCCCTGCCCCTGCGGCTTTTGGGGAGAAGAGGACGGCATCCATCAGTGTACTTGCCGGCCCGGGGATATCCAGCGTTACCAGAAAAAGATCAGCGGGCCTCTCTTGGACCGCATTGACATCCAGATCCACGTGCCCCGTCTGCAGTACAAGGAAATGAAGGGGACCCGCCCAACGGAAAGTTCAGCCGCTATCAGAAAGCGCGTGGTTGCCGCCCGGGCGCGGCAGCAGGAACGGCTCCGAGGGACCCATAAGTTCTGCAATGCCAGTATGGGTCGTAGGGAAGTGAAGGCTTTTTGTCCCCTTACGGAGGGCGCTGAAAAGATGCTGGAATCCTATTTTACGGCGTTGGGGCTCAGTGCAAGAAGCCACGACCGAATCATCAAGGTCGCCCGAACCATTGCTGACTTGGATGAAGCCGAAAAAATAGATGAATCCCATTTGGGGGAAGCCATTCAGCTGCGGACCAGCATTCAGTCTTGAGGAAGGAATTGCATGATGCTTCTGACCCTTTTTTATATTCTTGCAGGACTTTGCACGGGAAGCTTCCTCGCACTTTGCGCGGACCGGCTTCCGCGTGGGGAAAGCCTCTTTTTTCCAGCTTCTCATTGTGATGCCTGCGGTCATCGGCTGGGCTTTTTTGATTTAATCCCGCTGTGGAGCTATCTTCGCCTCGGCGGCCGCTGCCGCTACTGTCTAGCGCCGCTTAAAAAGGATCTCTTATGGTGGGAAGTCGGGATGGGGGGCTCTTTTGCCCTCCTTGGAAGGGGCACTGCTCCATCTCCTTTGCTTTTTCTTACTTTTTATCTCTTTTCTTTTCTTGTTCTCATTTCGGTCATGGATGGGAAGGAAAAATTTGTCTATGATGCATCCCTCCTCTTTTTGATTGGCGGGGCTCTATTCCATCTTTTGTTCGGTGCATCCTTCTTTCGTATGGTGGGAGGCAGCTTGTTTTTGGGACTTCCGCTGTGGATGATTTATGGCTTATCCCGCGGCCGCATGGGTTTTGGTGATGTAACCCTCGCTTTTTCCCTCGGCCTTTTTCTTGATGGGGAGCGCAGTCTCCTGACCCTTTTTCTTGCCTCTCTCTTAGGCATTGCTTTTTCCGCCCTGATGATGGCCTTGGGCCGCCGTAAGTGGCGAGATCCTCTGCCATTTGCTCCATTTTTGTGCACGGCTGCCTTTTTTCTTTTCGTGCGTCCTGATGTGGCCCGTCTTTATTTCCAGCTCTTTTTGTTCTAATCCCTTTCCACTACGCCCTGTTGTAAGGAGACGTTCCCATGCATGCCATTTTGCTTTACTTTCTTAATCTGTTTCGTCCCTATCCGCAAAAGATGACGGTTCTCTTCCTTCAAAAGGAAGCTCTTTGTCTTGCGGCGTTCGCAAAGGGAAGAAGCGGAACCTATGAAATCCAGCGTTATGCAGCGGCTGCTTTGCCCCCTCCATTATCTGGAAAGAAACGCTGGGATGATCCGGGTGCCATGGCGGCGCTTATTCGGGAAATCTGTCAGCACAAAGGCATTCCTTTGAAGGCCCTTGCTATTGTCCTTTCCCATGGGGATGGGTTCCTCTCTCAGTTGGAACTCCCGGAACTGCCGGAAAAGGAGTGGAAGGATGCCGTATTATGGGAGGCTCTCCAGTATGTCCCGTATGAAGAAGGAACCTTCGGACCAGTCCTTGAAGTCATGGGGAAAAAAGGATCGCCTCTTTCCGCCCTCATCGCCGCGGCGCCTCTTGTGGAACTGGAGTTTTTTGAATGTCTTGCAGACATGCTTTCCTGCTGCTTGGTAAAAATTGAACCAATGGCACTGTCCCTGGGGCGGCTCCTTCCTGAGACGGAACGCGGGACGGCCCTTGTTCTTTCCCGAGAAGGGACGGGTGGAACCTTGACTGCCTATGAAAAAGGACTCCCCATAGCGAGTGAAACCTGGGACACCTTGCCATCTGCCAAAGTCTATGGACCCTATTATGAAAAGGAAAAGGCTGCTGGCCTTTCCCCGGAAGAAGAGGCTCAGCGCTGGAAATCCCAAGTCAAGCATCTCACCTCTTATTTGGATGAAGCCATGGAGCTTTCCTTTACGGATCTTTTCGTATGGGGAGAAAAGGAAGCTGAGGACGCCTTCCTTTCCACCCTTGCTGAAGTGACGTCCCTTGCCGTACACAATTTCCCAAGCTCCGGTTTTGGCATGGCTGCAGAGCGTTTTGAACAGGCGCACTGGAAGCTTGACCGACAGAAGATCCTACCCCTTCTAGGAGCCGCACAGAAAGGAAGTCCCCCTTATTATCTTGATCTGCAAGCCGGACGTGATAAGGAAAAGTGGCTTCCTCGTCGTTTTATAGAGCCTTTGACAAGGGCCCTTGCTGCTATGACTTGCGTTTTGGCCGTTTTTCTTTTTTCGTCTCATCTTTACCTTGTCCATGAAAAAAAGCAGCTTCTCGAGCAAAAGCGGGCGATTTCCCTTTGGAAAGACCGGCTTTTTCAGCATCGGAGGACGGAACAAAGCATCCATACTTTGACAGAACTTCTTTCAGAGGCGGAAAAACGGACGCTGTCTTGGCACACTCTTTTGACGGAACTGGGCACAAGCCTTCCCAGTGAATGTGTTCTTGAAAGCGTGGAGGACCGCCGCTCATCCAAAGGTGCCATCCTTGAAATCAGGGGAAAGACAAGAAAGCGGCAGCCTCTGTTTATTTGGACGAAGGATCTTTCCCGTTTGCCTGCGGTCAAAAAAGTGACGCTGGGAGATATGGAAGGCAAAGATAGCCAGGATAAGACAGGTAAGGCCCTTGATTTTACTGTCTTGATCCATTTGGAGAAAGGAAGGACCCATGATGGAACGGACTGAGTCCTGCTTTTTTGTGAAGCAAAGCCTTCCCAAAGGTCTTATGGGAGCCTTCCTGCTTTTTTGCGTGACCTTTCTTATGTTTCTTTTTGTGGAGGGCGCATTCTTTTATCCCCGTTATGGATTTCTGCAGCAGCTTCGTAAAGAGAATCAGGAGGTCTTGTTTTTTTATCGTCATTATGACGCGGAAAGGGAAAATCGTCTTTATGGTCAGCTTGCGGCCTTGGAAAAAGAGGTCCCTCCTGAGCGTTCTACTTCCCAAATCCTTCAGGCACTGACTCAATGGGGGGAGGCAAGCGGCTGTCGCCTGCTTTTTCTTCGTTCGGGTCCTGTAAAGGAAAAAAATGGCGTCATGGCACAGACTGTCGAGCTTTCTTTAGAAGGAAGCTATTTTGAAATCTTGGTTTTTTTTGAACTCTTTGAGCAAAAAGGACAAGGCATGCACGCGGAGGAAACCCTCTTGAAACGGAGCGAAAAAGGGAATAAGTTGATACTTCAAACTAAAATTGTTCACTTTGCAACGGAAATTGTAACGATATAGAATCATTTCCCTAACGATTGACCAAAATCCCAAATGATGAGATAATAAACAATAGAGCGCTATGCCCTATAAATATTCGTTATATAATGAGTTCCATGTAAGATGGATTGGGCACGGAAAGGCCCACATCGAGGGGAGGATTTATTCTATGTCAATCAGCTGTGTAGCACCGCATGCACAAGGGAAATCAGCAAAGGACCGTATTTTTGGTGCCAGCGAAGCGGCCCAGAATCGGATCAAGGAAATTGGCGCAGATAAGGTCACAAATTCCACGATTGGCGTGATGCTGGATAATGATGGCAATTTTGTTGTACTGCCGACGGTTGCCAAAGTCTATCATAGTTTGTCCGATGCGGAACTGTTTAGATACGCACCTATTACAGGACTCCCGGAATTCCTGGATCTTGTCCAGGGTGCCTGTTTTGGCCAGTCCCGTCCGGATGGCTGCTACACGGCTGCAGTTGCAACCGCTGGCGGCAGCGGTGCCGTCCATCACTGCATCTGGAACTACACGATGCCTGGTGATACGGTGCTTACAAGCGCTTGGTATTGGGGCCCTTACAAGACCATGTGCCGCGATATGAACCGCAATTTTGACACCTATCCCATGGTGACAGAAGACCACCGGTTCAATTTGGAAGGACTTCGGGAAAAAGTACAGGAGCTTCTCAAGAAACAGGACCGTGTCCTTGTCATCATCAACACGCCGGCCCATAATCCGACAGGATTCAGCCTGACGCCGGAAGATGTTGAAAATGTGCTTCACATGTTGGAAGATTCCATCAAGGGAACAAATAAAAAGGCTGTCCTTGCCCTTGATGTAGCCTATATTGACTATGCCGGTGAAAGGGAAGAGGTCCGCAAGATCTTCAAGAAGCTCAGCCATTTGCCAGAAAATATTTTTGTCTTGATCTGCTACAGCCTTTCCAAGAGCTTTTCCATGTATGGACAGCGCAGCGGCGCCCTCATCGGTGTTTCTTCCAGCAAGGATCAGATCCAGGAATTCGTGGACGTCAATAAGTTTACGAGCCGCAGCACCTGGTCCAACTGCAACCGCGGTGCCATGGATACGCTTGCCACCATCTACAAGGACAAAAAGCTTCTGGATGATATCCAGAAAGAACGGAACCATTACTATAAGATGATTCAGGAACGGGGCGATGTCTTCACGAGGGAAGCCCAGGAATGCGGCCTCAAGATGATGCCTTATATTTCCGGCTTCTTCCTGTCCATCCCGGCAAAGGATTCGGAGGCAGTCTGCAATAAGCTCCATGAAGACAATATCTTCTGTGTGCCGCTTGCAGCTGGTGTCCGTGTTGGACTTTGCTGTACACCGCTCAGTAAAATCTACGGTATGGCCAAGAAAATCAAGAAAGCCATGGATGCCGTTGGTGAATAAGGTCGTCAAAGGGGTGTTGCGTGAGGCAGCACCCCTTTTTCCTTAACGCGATAACTTTAGAAGGAGCTGATTCGATGCAATTCGTTGGACCCGATGGAAAACAAAGAAATTATCAAGAAGGTACACCATTAGTGGACATTGCTCCTGACTATCAGGCAGCGTATGATACTCCTATTGCCTTGGGAGTCCTGAATGGACGGGAAGTTCCCTTGCAAATGATTCCTCAGGAAGGGGATCGAATTTGTTTCCTTGATATGAACAGTGTGGAGAGTTATAATACGTACATCAGCACTTTTTTGTTTGTCCTTATTGCTGCCATGAACCGAGCTCGTCCGCAGGTTATGCTGGAAGTGCAGAATACGTTTGGCAATGCACTTTATTGCGACATCAAGAATAAGATTGTCCTCAGCGATTACGACTTGGCCGATGTGGCTGCCGAGATGAAAGCTATGATCCAGGAAAAGACCCCCATCACGCTTTCCTTTAAGAAAAAGCAGGAAGCCTGGTCCTATGTAAAACCTCGTTTTTATTGTGATCAGGCGCCGCTTCTGTCTGCCTTGCCGGATGATGTGGAGATTCCAGTTTATGAACTGGACGGAGTGAGTGCCTATTTCGTGAACCCCCTTTTGCCTCATTTGGGCTATCTTAAGGAATTTGAACTGATCCGAATGGGGTCAGGAATCCTCCTGCGTTATGGAAAAAGGGGACACTATGACCGCCTTGAACCATTTGCTCGCCGGGATAAATTGGCCGCGGTCTATGCCGATTCTGAAAAGATGGGGCAGCGTCTGCATTGTCCGACGGTTGCTGCCCTGAACCAGTTCATCAAACGGGGCAACAGCCGGGAAATCATCCTGGCCTGTGAAGCACAGCATGAAAAAAAGATTGCCCAGATTGCAGATGCCATTGCCAGTGAGGAGCGGGGGGTTCGGTTAGTCCTCATTGCTGGTCCATCCTCATCGGGAAAAACAACTTTTTCCCAGCGTCTGGCCGTTCAGCTGCGCGTCAATGGCATGCGACCCATCCCGATTTCCATGGATAACTATTTCAAGGAACGCAAGGATACGCCGCGTCTTCCTGATGGAAGTTATGATTTTGAATCCTTGGGTGCCCTTGATACGGATCTTTTCAACGAGCAGCTTCACGAGCTTCTTCAAGGAAAAACTGTAACCATTCCTCATTTCAGCTTTCACACGGGGACCCGGAGCTACCGGGACCAAAAGGAACAGTTGGGAGATGACGGTGTCCTTATTGTAGAAGGAATCCATGGTCTCAACGAAGCGGTCTCGTCATCCGTACCGCGCCGGGAAAAGATGAAGATCTACATCAGTGCCCTGACGCCCCTTTCCTTTGATGACTACAACCGGATTCCCACAACGGATATGCGTCTCTTGCGCCGGATGGTGCGGGATTCACTCTTCCGGTCCCACGATGCTATCACAACAATCCAAAATTGGCATAAGGTGAGGGACGGAGAGGAAAAATATATTTTTCCTTTCAGTGAAGAAGCCGACATCCTCTTTAATACGACCCTTATCTACGAACTGGCAGTCTTCAAGAAGTATGCTTACCCCTTATTGGAACGGATCCAGCCAGATACAGCAGAGTACACGGTGGCATCCAAACTGAAAAGTATGCTGAGTATCGTTGAACCGATTGATGATGAGCCCATTCCCAACAACTCCATCATTCGCGAGTTCATCGGCCATTCTGTATTTGGAGATTTATTGTAAAGGAGAAGGCTCATGTATATTTCTGAACGCACAAAAAAAATCCCCACTTCCCCCATTCGTAAGCTGGCACCAATGGCCAATGCAGCAGAGAAGGCAGGACGCAAGATCTACCATTTGAATATTGGTCAGCCTGATATTGCAACGCCGGACAGCTTCTTTGACGCCGTGAAAAAGTTCCATCCGGCTGTGCTTGAATATGGTAAGTCCCAGGGACAGGAAGGCCTGATCAAGGCTATCCAGATGTATTACCATGACTGGGGGATGGACTACAATCTAGATGACATCTATGTAACCAATGGCGGCAGCGAAGCCATTGCCTTTGCCGTCATGACGACCTGCGATCCTGGCGACAACATCCTTATGTTTGAACCTTTTTATGCCAACTATAAGAGCTTTGTCGGTGCTTATAATGTTGAAATCAGCGGCGTTCCCACGTCAGCACACGATGGGTACCACCTGCCCAGTGAAGCCGAGATCGAAAAGCACATCAATTCCCGGACGCGGGCCATTCTGATTTCAAACCCAGGAAACCCGACGGGCGTCATTTATACGGAACAGGAAATGGCTCTTATCAGCCGCATCGTCCGCAAACATGACCTTGCCCTTATTGCCGATGAAGTTTATCGTGAATTTGTCTATGATGGCGAATATAAGAGCTTTGGCACCATGCCGGAACTGGCAGAGCACCTTATCATGATCGATTCTGTTTCTAAACGCTACAGTGCGTGTGGGGCCCGGATTGGCTGCGTGATGACCAAGAACAAGGAACTCAGTGCCCAGCTCCTTAAATGCTGCCAGGCACGTCTTTCTGTTTCCCAATTGGATCAGGCCGGGGCAACGGGGCTTTATACGACACCGGCTTCTTATTGGGAAGAGGTGCGCAATGAATATACGCGCCGCCGCGATACCCTGAAGGAAGCCCTCTCTGCTATGCCTGGCGTCATTTCGTCCGAACCGAAAGGGGCTTTTTATGTCATGGTCAAATTGCCTGTTGACAACATCGAAAAGTTTGCCCAATGGCTCCTCACCGATTTTGCCATCGATAATGAAACGGTCATGATTACGCCAGGAAATGGCTTCTATGTATCTTCTCCGGACCGGGGCCGCGACGAATGCCGCATTGCTTACGTCCTCAACTGTGAAGACCTCAAAAAAGCCATGCATATCCTTGCCGAAGGCTTGAAACAGTATCCAGGACGGACTCTGTAAGGCGCATCTGCGTGCCGCAGCATGGCGGGAGCTATGAACACAACCTAAAAAGGCCGTTGTAATAAGGTGGCGGGAAAGAACGCATGATTCTTTTCCGTCCACCCTTTTCAATGGCTGCCGCCGGTACTATATGGAAAAAGGCTAATGGCAAGAGATCGTTTCCTTAAAATCAAGACTTTTGATCATAAAAATACGGAAGAAAGGGGGATTTCTCCACTTTCTTCCGTTTTTTATATAGGGCTGTTTTCATTCCTAAGGGGTACGTGAAATTACGAGCGGCAGATTCCATCCAGCCAATCAAACAGTTCTGACAGGTCATAATCTCCTGCATGACCTTTTCCCCAAGCTACTTCAAAATTAACGTCCTTGCCGCGTTTTTGAAGCAGTAAGGCAAGTTCAGCAGGAATGGCAAGAGCAGTATCCCGATCGAGGCTGCCATGACGGATCCGCCAGTGCGGTGCCGCTTTTCCTTCCTTTTCCTGAAGGAAGGAAACGGGGTTGATCAGGCGTGCTTCCTTATCTGGTACCATGGAGCGAAGGTCCGTGCGATGGTCCATGGAAAAACGGGTGAAGTGGCGCGGCGTGCCGTCCGACGTGCCAAATTCATCATTTTCGGGAGCGGAACTATCCAGTTTATCGAAGGCCGGTGCTGCTTTAAGTCTCGTTGCAAGAAGGGCATAAAGGGATAGATCCATATCAACGACTTTTCCATCGCTTACTTGAATCCAATCCGTTTTTGACACGTTGACGCCTTGGTCCAGTGCCTTTTGGGCCGACGCCATATAAAGATCTTTGATATAGTCTTTAAAAGAACCGTTTCCTTCGGCGTCAAGCAAGAGCTTTCCATAGTCCTTGGTTTCAAGTCCCAGCGCGTTGACATAGGCTGGATAGGCGGCTTTCAGTTCTTTGGAAATAGCTTGTTCCGTTTCTGTCATGGAATGCTCGGTCAGGCTTTCCTGCAGCGCATGAAGGGGACGGTCACTGGGTGCTGCCTGAGTGGGCCCCTGCTGCTGAAAGTAGGTGTTGACGCCGCTGAAGATCCACTCATAGGCCATGTCGGCATGGGATAGATCCGTTATGGGACAATAGACGCTCGCCGCAAAAATATCATCCCGTTCCTTGGCTGCGCCAATTTCTTTGAGATAAGGCTCATAGGCATCGCTATTTCCCGTCGCGCCCAATAGGGCAGAAAGCGCTCCCCCTGCGCTGGTTCCATTTGCAATGATCCGCTGGGTATCGCCCGCGGGCAGGCGGTCCCTGTTATGCCGCAAATAGCGGACCGCGGCTTTGTAGTCCACGATGAGTGCCGGCGCCTTTCCTACATACGTGTTTTCACTATTTGTAGTAGTGCGGCCCCGTATGGCGGGAGCTGCAACTACATAACCGCGAGATAGGGCATAAAGGACGGCGTTTGGACCGGTTCCTTCGCGATTTGTCTCACTAGGAGCCTGGATTTTGCCAGGCATATAGCCGCCCACCCCGTTTGGCATGAAAATGGGGGCTGTTTTTGCACTGTAGCCATTGATGCGGCCGCCTTCCAGATAGGCGGCAGGAATGTAGAGGGTCAGGCTCTCTGATTCAGCCGCCTTGGGATGGCTGACATAGACTCGGTTTTCGTAGGCATAGAATGGAACGGCTTTGCCATTTACCGTGAGGGTTTCCTTGCGGTCTGGTTTAGGGATAAAAGTAAGATCATAGCGCTGATTTTTCGCGTCAGGCCGCTTTTGCGCGGTAAGGACTGTAGGCATTATTTGTTCGGAACAGATAGCTTCCTTTGCGGCAGCCACGCTGGCAGTCCCAATAAGAAGGCTCAAGCCTCCTAAGAGAACGGCTTTTTTTGATATCATCAAGGTCACTCCTTTTTGCGTATGGATTAAAGCGCAGTTTTTTATCCGTTCCTATTGTAGAAGGGAATGTAGGGGTTGTCAAAGGACGGAAGCAGCGTCCTTTTGCAATGAAAAAGAAGAATGGCAGGGGACCCTCCGTTGCCTGACTCTTGGTCTTTAGTATATAATGAAGAACATGAAATTTTGATGAATAGGAAGGGAGAGACCCCCATGCCAAGTAGTTTTGCTCAATTTGCGATTGCGCCTTCTCTTGTTGAACGACTCCATCAGACTGGAAAGGATATTCCGACGCCTGTGCAGGAACGCGCCATCCCCGCCCTTTTGCAGGGACGGGACGTCATTTGCCGCGCCCAGACGGGGGTGGGGAAGACCCTTTCCTTTGTCGTGCCTCTTTTTACAAAAATTACGGAAGTAAAGACCTTCGTCCAGGCCCTCATTCTTTCCCCGACAAGGGAGCTGGCCCAGCAGACGGCAGGTGAAATCAAGAAGCTTGCTGACGGCACGCCAGTCCGCGTCCTTGCCGTGAGCGGCGGCAAGGACTATGACGAAGAACGGCGGAAACTGGGCAATAAGGCCAACGTCCTTGTGGGGACGCCAGGTCGCCTCTTGGACCACTTGCGCAAGGGCAACACGAGCCTTGGCGGCATAACTTACCTTGTCCTTGACGAAGTGGACGAAATGCTGCGCCAAGGCTTTGGCGAGGATATTGAAACCTTGCTGTCCCTTATGCCCCAGCCCCATCAGACCATGATGTGCTCGGCAACCCTTGATGAAGAAGTGCGGAAACTTGGCAAGATGATCACCAAGAATCCCCGCCTCATTGACATCGATCCCAAGGAAGCGACGGCATCGACCATCCACCAGGTCTGCATCAAAGTAAGTGAGGACCATAAGGAAGAAGCCCTCCAAACCATCATTGATCGCTGCAATCCCTTCCTCATGCTCGTTTTCTGCAAGAGCAAGGAACGAGCTATCGAGGTCTACGACTGGCTCTATGGCAAAGGCTTCAATGCCGATGTCCTTCACGGCGATATGTCCCAGCAGAAACGGCGCCAAGCTATGGAACGCTTCCGTAAGGCCAAGACCCAGATCCTTGTGGCAAGCGATATTGCCGCCCGCGGTCTTGATGTGGAAGGCGTGACCCAGGTCGTGAACTTTGATATTCCCCATGACCCTGATTGGTACGTCCATCGCATTGGCAGAACGGGACGGGCCGGCAACGAAGGGGAGGCCATCACCTTTTATACAGCTGATGAGACTCGCTGGCTGACCCATCTTGAAGATAAGCTCGGCATCACCTTGGAGCGGCAGAACCTTGCCGGTGAAAAGGTGCGGCGGACCGTAAAGCCCGTGCGCCCCAAGAAAAAGCGGCTCCCTAAACGCGGCAAGAGTGCCGTCGGGTCCAACAAACGGGGAACAAAATACGCCGAAGCTTCGCGCAAACAGAAGAAGTGACGGCTTATGCACGGTCAAAAAATCCCCGCATGGAGGGAGAAACGTGCTATAATGAAGATTATATGTTTTCAGATTTAGATAAGAGGTGCTTCCATGGATAAAGAAGTTCGCGTACGATTTGCCCCGAGTCCAACGGGATATTTGCATATTGGCGGTGCCAGAACGGCCCTTTTCAACTGGCTTTTTGCGAGAAGCCAAGGCGGCAAGCTGGTCCTTCGTATTGAAGATACGGATCAGGACCGCTTGAAGGAAGATTCCGTCTCCCAGATCATTACGAGCTTGAAGTGGCTGGGGCTTAGTTGGGATGAAGGCCCTGAGGTGGGCGGCCCTGTCGGTCCGTACTTCCAGTCCGAACGGTTTGATATCTACCGCAAATATTGCCAGCAGCTTATTGATGAAGGAAAGGCCTACTACTGCTTCTGCTCGGCCGAAGACTTAGCGGAGCAGCGTGAAAAGCAGCGTGCCTTGAAACAGCCCTTCCACTATGCTAGGACCTGCCGCGACATTCCGCCAGAAGAGGCCAAGAAGCGTGTCGAAAATGGCGAATCCTATTCGGTCCGCATCAAGGTGCCTCTCGAAGGAACGATTGGCTTCCATGATATGATCCATGGCGATATCCAGTTTGATGTGAACCAATACGATGATTTTGTCATCATGAAGAGCAGCGGTATCCCAACCTATAACTTTGCCGTTGTCGTTGATGATCATCTCATGGGCATGACCCATGTCCTGCGCGCCGAAGAACATGTCTCCAACACGCCGAAACAGCTCTTTATCTATCAGGCACTGGGCTGGGAAGCCCCTCAATTCGGTCATATGCCCATGATCCTTGCACCGGATCGGAGCAAACTCAGTAAACGCCACGGAGCAACGAGCGTTGAGGAATTCCGCAGCCAAGGTTATCTTCCAGAAGCTATCATAAACTATCTGACCCTTTTGGGCTGGGCGCCTGGCAATGACGAAGAAATCTTCTCTCTCGAAGATACGGTGAAGGTCTTTGACTTCAGCAAGATGAGCCAGAAAGCAGCTGTCTATGACGTGAAGAAACTGACCTGGATGAACGGTCAGTATCTTTCCAGCCTGCCTCTTGACCGCATCGTTGAAGCTGCCATTCCTTTCTTCAAGGAAAAGGGCCTTGTCGATGATGCCTATCTTGCAGCCCATAAGGATTATTTTGCTCACCTTGTCGATGTGGTTCGCGTCCGTGTCAAGACCCTTGCCGAAGTGGCCGATGCGTCGACGTATTTCTTTAAGGACCTCGACGGCTACGAAGAAAAGGGCGTCGAAAAGCATTTCAAACCGGGAAACGCATCCCTTCTTAGGAAATGCCACGACAAGCTGGCCGCTCTTCCTGTCTTTGACCTTGCGACGACGGAACAGGCCTACCATGAAATTGCGGATGAAATGGGTATTTCCTTTGGAAAGGTCATTCATCCGACGCGTCTTGCCCTGACGGGCCGCACCTTCAGCCCGGGCATGTTCGATGTCATGGTTCTTCTTGGTCGTGAAAAGACCTTGGAACGCTTGGAAAAGGCCATCGCCTTCATTGAAAATAAATAGGAGCACCCGTGGAAACCATCCTTACCATTGATATTGGCGGTACAGCCATTAAGTTTGGGGTTGCAGATGAAACAGGCAGGTTTCTCCAAAAGGGGAGCCTGCCTACCCGTATTCGGGAAAAAGGGGTGGACGCCTTCCTCGCAGATCTCCTTTCCCTTGTGCGGCGCGTCAGAAATGCATTCCCCATTACTGGGATTGCCGTTTCCCTTGCAGGCGTTGTAAACGGCGATACGGGAGAACTGCTCCTTCCAAGCCAGTTTTTTCCCGGCCTTCACCGCATGAACCTTGTGGATTTCCTTGAAAAGGAAACAGGCCTTCCTGCTCTTTGTGAAAATGACGTCAACTGCGCGGCCCTTGCTGAATACTGGCAAGGCGCTGGCAAAGGAGCTCATATGCTGCTGTGCATGACTCTCGGAACGGGGATTGGCGGTGCTTTGGTCCATGAAGGCAGGCTTTACCGCGGCGCGTCCTACGCGGCTGGTGAAGTGGGGCAGGCCTATTTGGGGTCTTCTGAGACGTGGGAGAACTGGGCCAGCGTTTCAGCTCTTCTCACGGCGGCGGAGATAAAGCGGGGCCTTACGCTCGGATCCCTTACGGGGCAGGAATTTTTTGCCTTTGTGGAAAAAGGGGAGGAGATGGAGACACATCTCCTGCGCGAATGGGTGGACCGCTGGATGGTGGGCATCGTGTCCCTGGCGTGGATCGTAAATCCGGACCGTATCGTTATTGGCGGCGGAATCTCGGCCCAAAGGAAGCTCCTCATGCCCTATCTCAAGGCGGCCTTTGACGCCAAGATGCCGGCCATTTTAACGCCTCATACGACCCTTTCCCTGGCCCAATTCCAAAACGACGCGGGCATGCTGGGCGCCCTCTATCTCTACCAGCAGCGCCGCCAGGAAGGGAAAAAATGATTTGACATTTTAAAGGATAGTCACTATAATATTAGGGTATCACTTTGAGATTGTGTCGTTAGCCCCGATGCGATTGATAAGACTCATCACTGGATACGACAATTGATTGAGTTTTTATTTAGGAGGAATCAGGATGAAAACATATATGGCAACCCCGTCTACCATTGAACGCAAATGGTACGTAGTGGATGCTGCCGATAAGACCCTCGGCCGTCTTGCTGCCGAAGTCGCAAAGGTGCTCCGCGGTAAACATAAACCAACTTTCACGCCCCATATGGACACGGGGGATCATGTCATCATCATCAATGCTGACAAGGTCCGTCTGACGGGCAAGAAACTGGTTCAGAAAGTTTACTTCCGTCACTCCGGTTATCTGGGCGGCGATAAATATACTAAAGCAGGCGATATGCTTGCCAAGAATCCGGTCAGAATGGTTGAATTGGCCGTTCGCGGAATGGTTCCCCACAATCGTCTGGGCAGCCAAATCATTAAAAAACTGCATGTATACGCTGGTTCTGAACATCCTCATGCTGCACAAAAGCCTGAAGTTCTGACCATCGATATTCGCTAAGAGGAGAGGAGAACTAGACAATGGCAAAAGTTACTTATGATGCAACTGGCAGCCGCAAGAGCTCTGTCGCTCGTGTTCGCCTTGTTCCGGGCGAAGGCAAGATCGTAATCAACGGCCGCGAATTGAGTGAATATTTCAGCCTCAAGACCCTCGAACTGGTTGTTCGTCAACCGCTCGAAACGACTGAAACCCTGGGTAAATATGATGTTACGGCTAACGTCGTCGGCGGCGGTATCGCTGGCCAGGCTGGCGCTGTCCGTCACGGTATTGCCCGTGCCCTTCTGAAAGTTGACGGAGATTACCGTCCCCTTCTGAAAAAAGCTGGTCTCCTGACCCGTGACCCGCGCGAGAAGGAACGTCGTAAATACGGCTTGAAGAAAGCTCGTAAGGCTTCCCAGTTCTCCAAGAGATAAAGAGCCTTACAAACCATTGCAAGTTTATGCAAGAGAAAAAGCGCATCCCAAGATGGGATGCGCTTTTTTTATTGCAAAATTGTTTAAAACCAACAAAAATTAGCTGCGCAATTTTCTATAGCGTACAAATAATTAAATCCGGTTAATGGCCGCAACTCGCTGAGTCATAGCCTTGTGAGTATAAATCCGGTTCGTGATATCCTTGGAAGAGTAATCAAGGATAAGCTATCTTATTTTAAGGTCCACTTCGGCGTTACTGAGAAGTGTCATATTGGTATAGAGCATGCTCATATTATTTTGATAACTCAGGGGGATACTTGGAAATTTGGTCCCGAACAGAATCAAATGATGGCTATCACCATGGCAGCGTCACCTATATGTAGGAGCTGCCGAAATACACAGCTGATCTTGTGAACTGGGTGCGGCGCAGTAGGGATAATCTTTCCGATAAGGAAAAGAAAGCATTGCTGAAGGCCATCCGAAAAGTAAAGGGACAGGCCGATGGATTAAGACCCGATACAACCGCCTACAATCACTTTGGAACGTCGTTATATGAGCTCCTCGAAAAAGTAGACGAGGGAAACAAAAAATCCATTGAGAGAGCCATCCAGACGGCTATAGAGGAAAAAAGCCGGTACGTTGCTGAACGAATTGCCCGGACGGAAGCGGTGAGGGCCCGTTACGACGCGTTCACAGCCCGCTACGGAGAAGATGAAGATGTGGTGGCCTACCAGTGGAAGCTAGGAAGCAGGCATCCGGCGGAAGACATTTGTGATATGTACGCTGATGCTGAACTGTACGGCCTAGGGAAGGGCGTTTTCCCAAAGGACGCCGCTCCGGTGAATCCGGCTCATCCCCATTGCCTGTGCCACTATGCACCGGTGTACCGGAGTGAGCTGGAAGGGAAGAAACGGTCCGATGATGTGGAAGCTGGCGGCAATGCCTGGCTGAAGAATCAGTCTCTCAGCGTCCAGGAGAAAATCCTAGGCGTTAAAGGGCGGGAGGAATGGAAGGCCGGCAGGGCTGGCTGGATGGAGAAGGCAAGGAACTTCGAGATATTGGGGATAAAGGAGAGCCGCCTTTTCCGTGTGTTGGAGAGAAGGAAGAAAAACACGCCTGATTTCTCGGGTTTTAAGGTATTGATGAAGATGAAGTCAGTAAAGGAAATTTGCAGAAAATACGACTTGAAAACGCATGAAATTTCATATAAGATACAGTTAGATAAAGGGAGTATAAGAGGCGGATATTATGGATCCTCAGACCCTAGGTATATTGGCCGGATAGACTTGTTCCCCAATGCGTTCAGGGATGAAGATGAATTGCTCAAAACAATAATTCATGAGAATTGTCACGTGTTGCAATTTAAGAAATACGAATCAATTTATGTGCAACATCATATGGACAGAATGGAAGTCGTAGCAAGACGTTTTGAAAGCTTTTTCTTTTATGTAAAAAGGCTAGGAGAGGATAAGAAATGAAATGGGTTGATGAAATGGTACAACTCAATGATGGAGTGCCTCATGTCAAATGTCCTCTTTGTGGTAAAGAGAACCTTGATTACGGATTTATTTTCATGAGTAAAGAGGATAATATAGGAATTTCGGCCGTTTGGTGCAACGATTGTAACCGTGGCAAGGTGCTAAGTCGCACTAGTCCAATGCCAAACACCAAAGTAATTGAAGATCTTCCAAAGCACATTGAGTTTACGTATTAATATTGCAAGCCCCTGTTTCAACAGCGGGCTTTTTTGATGCCTGAAAGGAGGCACAATGTGAAACCAGAAGAACCTTTTGTTTTGTGCGATAAATATACGAAACTCCAGGTAAAAAAAGAAGATGGTACAACCGTTGCCGCTATTACAACAGACGATTGGGACATGGCTGACGGTTATACCATCGTACTGATTCCTAATTACGAATACAAAGATTAACCTTTAGGAGGAAAAGGGTCATTGCCGTGACTATCTTTATGAGAAATCTGACCATTTCTATTATGAATCACGAGTTTTGACCCTTGATTGCGAGCTATTTTGCGACCAAAATCAGTAGCGTCTGATTTTCTGCTGAAAGTCTTAGTTACTTTTGCATTGTGTTCGCTTAACAGCCCAGTTCCCATTGAGAGGAACAACATGCTGGTTTTTACCCATTCTTATTACCTCCTTTCTTAAGGAGATTACAACAAAACATTCTTCTAAGAGCAGACCTTGTGGCCTGCTTTTTTATTACCCTAATAGCTTCGGCCAGGCGCCGATCTATATACATCAAATTGCTCCGGGCGGGCAGGGTAAGCCCGGCTCATCCCCACTGTCCGTGCCTTTACGCACCGGTCTATAAAAGCGAGCTCAAAGCAAGAAACGGTCTGACGATGTGGAAGCTGGCGGCAATGCCTGGCTGAAGAAACAGTCTCTCAGCGTCCGGGGAAAAATCCTAGGCGTCAAAAGGCGGGAGGAATGGAAGGCAGGGCGGGCTGGCTGGATGGAGAAGGCAAGAAACTTTGAAACCGAGGGGTTAAAAGAATCAAGATTGACCAAAGAATGATAAAAATAACCCCAAAGGTAAACGTCGCATGGCGTGCGCAGATCTTTACTATCGTGAAATTATCAACAACGGGAAGGAAGCATGTAGCGGAAAAATTTAAAGAACACGGGATTGACCATTCGTTTTATTGGGGCAGTTTATGATCATGTTTTTGTAAATAAACATGTTCTCAGTGATGGATATCGGACTTTTGGTAAAAGTTACGATATGGCGGTCTCTTTCCAAAGGTTATTGACGAATCAATCCACAAAGGCCGATTTAGTGCTTTTACGGCATGAGCATATTGAAAGCGCAATAGAAAAAAGGTACAATTAAAAAATCACAAAAGCGCATAGTATGGCTGAACGGAAGTATAGTTACAATCAGGCTTTGAAAAAGGCGGGGAAGATGATTACTTTAATTCTTGATGGGGGTTTAGGTGATGAACTGATTTATCGTTATTCTCCTGATCCTGTAAAAAGTGGCTTGGTTGCGTTCAATCGCAATAATGGAGAATGGCGATATATAAAAAAATTGAGGATTTGCCGGATGCTTATACAGAAATGCTTGCAAATGCAGCGAATAAGGTTATGAACGCCACACAAATTCTTCAGAATTTTGTGGTTGTGTTTTTTTTATGTTAGCGTGACGGAGCCCTTTGTCGTGAGCAGAGGGCTTTTCTTATGCCCGAAAAGGAGAGAAAAACATGAAAAAGGATGAACCCATTCCTGACAACAAGAGCACCGGAAGCGATGCTCCTCGAAAAGGCCAGTGCGCCTGGCATTCGGCTGCATAGGCACCGTCCTTAGGCGGGTTCGGTACTTGCCATACAAAGGCATCAGCTCTCCGCAGTGAGGACAGAGGAAATCGGTATGGCGTTTCTGGCTGGTGACTATCCATTCTGTGGAATCGGCTAAAGGATCTTCGGATGCCAGACAAGGTAATCGGGGTCTTGGCAAAACAGGTCTGCTTGAATAATCTATTGGATAGAGGATTGCTCAATTCTCCTTTATTTTGGCTTGGTTACCTTATATTTTGGGGAATTTGATGTTTTTTTCAATATCTATTTGTCTACGACCTCGCAGGTTTAAACGAAGATCCATTTGATGAAGAACACCATAGGAAAATCGAGACCTGTAAATGAAACTTGTCCTCTTCCATTGACCCAGCTCGGGTAACAATAATATAATGGTAAGTCATGGAGGTTACTATGGACCCAATTATCGAAACAAGAGCGCTCACTCATACGTATGTGGATGGGCAAAATGAAGAAATGATAGCTCTGGATGGCATCAGTTTATCTATCATGCCTGGTGAGTTTGTAGCCATCATTGGCACCAATGGGAGCGGTAAGTCAACGTTGGCTCGTCATTTCAATGCCCTTTTGACGCCGACGAAGGGAACCTGTTTGGTAGGCGGCCTTGATACGTCTGTTGAGGAAAACCTTTGGCAGGTACGTCAGACCGTAGGAATGGTTTTCCAGAATCCTGATAACCAGATTGTTGCAGCTGTCGTTGAAGAAGATGTGGCCTTTGGCCTTGAAAACATTGGCGTGCCGGGACCAGAAATCCGGCCTCGAGTGGAAAAGGCTCTTACTGATGTGGGCA
Source organism: Acidaminococcus sp. BV3L6 (assembly GCF_000468835.1). NCBI lineage: Bacteria > Bacillati > Bacillota > Negativicutes > Acidaminococcales > Acidaminococcaceae > Acidaminococcus > Acidaminococcus sp. BV3L6. Next base: position 40,888 of record NZ_AWUR01000025.1, read on the forward strand.
TGCTTTCTTACGCTAAGCACGCACCGCATCGCTTGTCGGGCGGACAAAAACAGCGCATCGCGATTGCCGGCGTTGTCGCTCTTGAACCCAAATGCATTGTCTTTGACGAGCCAACAGCCATGCTCGATCCGAAAGGACGCAAGGATATTGTCGATACGGTGCTTCGTCTTAATAAGGACAAAGGCATTACCATTGTCTATATTACGCACAAGATGGAAGAAGCCATTTTGGCGGACCGCGTCATTGCCATGAAGGACGGACATATTGAGCTTATGGGGTCACCGAAGGAAGTCTTTACCCAGGTAGACCGGATCCGTGCCTTGGGCCTTGAATGTCCCCTTGCGGCGGAAGTGGCATCGGCTCTTAAAAAAGGCGGCCGCGACTTGCCGAAAATCCTGACCCATAAGGAGCTGTGTGAAGCATTATGTCCATCGAAGTAGATCATATTTCCTATACCTATATGGCCCATACGGCTCTTGAGAACAAGGCCCTCGATGATGTGTCCTTTACGGTGGATAAGGGCGAATTCGTGGCTCTTATTGGTCATACGGGAAGCGGCAAGTCAACCTTGGCAGAGCATTTGAACGGCCTTCTTCACCCCGATACGGGCGAGGTCCGCGTCGATGGGGTGGACCTTGCAGGAAAGGATGCCGCGGCAAAAGCAGCCCGCGGCAAGGTCGGCATGGTTTTCCAGTATCCGGAACATCAGCTCTTTGCCGAAACCATCTATGAAGATATTGCCTTTGGGCCCCGCAACCAGAAAAAAAGTGAAGATGAGGTGGAAGCGTCTGTGCGGCGCGCCATGGCCTTTGTTGACCTAGATTTTGATACGTTTTCTCAGCGTTCTCCCTTTCAGCTTTCAGGCGGACAGATGCGCCGCGTCGCGATTGCTGGCGTCGTTGCCATGGAACCGGATTACCTGATCATGGATGAGCCCAGTGCCGGTCTTGATCCTGTGAGCCGGGACAACATTTTCTCCCAGCTGATGAAAATCTTCGAAAAGCGCCAAATGGGTGTCATTCTCATTACCCATTCCATGGAGGAAGCGGCCCAGTACGCCAGCCGCATCCTTGTCATGAGCGGCGGCAAACTTCATTTGGACGGGCCCAGCCGCGATATCTTTACAACGGAAGGAAAGACCCTCCAGAGACTTTCCATGGATGTGCCGGAAAGCGTCAAGCTTGCCCAGGAGCTCCGTGAGAATGGCCTTCCCCTTGAGGGAACCCCGCTTACGAAAAAAGAGCTCATCAGGGCCATTCAAAAAGCAAAGGGGTGGAAGGTATGCTGACAGAAATTACGTTGGGACAGTACTATCCCGGGTCGTCGCCCATCCATCACCTTGACCCGAGGACCAAGATCCTGGGCGTCCTGTTTTATATGGTCATGGTCTTTTTGGCATCCGATCCGCTAGGATATGGGCTCTTAATTGCCTTTTTGGTCCTTGCCGCGGGTCTTGCTAAACTGCCGCCCGGTCTTCTGCTGAAATCCATCAAACCCCTCTGGGTCATCATTCTTTTAACCCTCTTGATCCACTTTTTTACCGATCCTGGTGAAGTGCTCTGGCACTGGAAGTTCTTGAGTCTCACTAAGGAAGGCATCATCATGGGCGTCAAGATGTCTCTTCGTCTGGTCCTACTCCTTCTTGTCTCGAGCCTCATGACCTTTACGACATCGCCTATTGTCCTTACGGACGGTATTGAAAGCCTGCTGCGGCCTTTCCGCCGCATTGGCGTGCCCGCCCATGAACTTGCCATGATGATGACTATTGCCCTGCGCTTCATTCCGACCCTTCTAGAGGAAACGGACCGCATCATGAAAGCGCAGATGTCCCGCGGCGCTGATTTTTCATCAGGCAATCTCGTTCAGCGAGCAAAGAATCTGCTGCCGATCCTGATTCCTCTTTTTATTTCCTCTTTCCGACGGGCCGATGAGCTCGCCCTTGCCATGGAAGCGCGCTGCTACCATGGTGGGGAGGGACGGACCCGGATGCATGAACTTGTTTACGGGAAACGGGATGGCGCTGCCCTTGCCGTCATGCTGATTCTCTTTATCGTTCTTGTGTACCTGCGCTGGGGGATGAGCGCATGAAAAAGACCATCATGGCTGTGGTTGCCTACGATGGCACCAATTACCAAGGGTTCCAGCGCCAAAAGGACTATGGTGTCGGTGTCCAGCAAGTCCTTGAAAAGGCGCTTTCCACGGCCCTTCATGAGGACATTTCCATCAAGGCCGCAGGCCGTACGGACGCGGGGGTCCATGCCTTGGGCCAGGTCATTTCCTTTGAAACGTCGTCACCCATTCCTCCGGAGAATTATCGGCGTGCCCTGCAGCATCTCCTGCCGCCTGATATCGCCATTCGTGAAGCCTTTATAAAGCCTGACGGCTTCCATGCCCGTTTTGACGCTCTTGATAAGACGTATCGCTATACCGTCCTTTATGCGCCTCTGCCGGATCCCTGCGCGCGGCGCTATGCTTGGGAAGTGCGGTCGTCCCTGACGCTTGCTGCCATGAATGAGGCGGCTGCCCTTCTAGTGGGGACCCATGATTTTTCTTCCTTTAAGAACCAAGGCAGCGAAAAGACGTCGCCTGTAAGGACCCTTTATGAGGCCTATTGGACGCAGGAAAAGGAACGCTTCACCTTTACGATTCGGGGTGATGGCTTCCTCTACCGAATGGTGCGGAACATCGTCGGATGCCTTGTGAAAGTGGGGACGGGGGAGTGGACCGTCGCTGACTTTGCGGCTGTCATGGCGGCCAAGGACCGGAAAAAAGCCGGCGTGGCGGCGCCTGCCTGTGGATTATCCCTGGTTCACGTATCCTACCCGGAAGAGACTGCAGAGAGATAAGAACTTTCTTTGCAGTCTTTTTTGCTATATCTTAAAGTTATGGATTCATTATCTTTTATTGTATTTTTAAACGTGGGATGCCCTTGGTATACTAGGTGGTGGGTTCTTATAGAAGGGTAAGGAGATCTATCGATATACCATCGATTGTATTTTCTGTTAGGCTTTAGTAAAATAGGAATTCAAAAAAGAAACTTGGAGGAGGCTGTTTATTTTGATTTTTGGGAAGCATCAAGTGGCCCTAGGTGTCCTGGGGATGCTTATTATGGGGCGTGCCCTGCCAGTATGGGCAGCTGAAACTGCTGATGGGAACGTGCAGGAAATTGTCATTACGGCAAACCGGATGGAAAATAAGAAGGTTGATACACCGGCCAATGTGAGCCTTGTTTCCAGTGAAGACCTGACGAACTGGAACAGCCGTTCCGTTGCCGACGCCCTTGAAAACGTACCGGGCGTACGGGTTGTACGAAACGGTCTTGGCACCAATGGAGCGAATGTATATCTTAATGGGGAAGAACGGGTCCTTTTCCTCGTGGATGGCCGCCGCGTCAATACCAGTATGGGGAATACGTCGACGCGGGAGACCTTTGATGCCAATACGCTGCCGCCTGTGGATCTGATCGATCATATTGAAATCGTCAAGGGCGGTGCTTCCACCGTATATGGGGCTGACGCCGTGGGCGGTGTCATCAATATCATCACCAAATCCCCGGAAAAGGTTTCGGGCAAGGTCCATGTGGGCTACGGCTCCTGGGGCAACCAGCAGTGGGGCTTTGATGTAGGCGGTAAGGAAGGAAAGACCGGTCTTGTTGTGGCAGGAAATAGGGAAAAAGTCTCCTACCTCAAATATAAGGACACGAACGGCGATACCAAGAAATGGCCCGGTCAGTCCAACTACACGCAGGACAGCATGTCCCTCAAACTGACCCAGGACTTCACTGACCAGGATGGCCTCACTTTTACCTATGATTATTCCGATCTCGATGGGTTCAGCCCCTATTCTGTTGTAGATTATTACAGTTCCTCTTTTGTGACGAAAAAGACCAATAACGTAAGCCTTATGTATGACTGGAACCGCAATGAAAAAAACAGCGGTTTCCTGCGGGCTTACCGGAACTACAACCACTATTATAACTACGGTCATATGTACGAAATGGACTGGGCCGTAGAAGGACAGCAGAACGTGGCCCTTTCCGATACGAACCGTCTCCTTGCTGGGGCCGAGTTCCGTCATGCCAGCGTCAACAATACGGACTTTTATGACGAGAAAAAAAGCTATGAAAATCGTTCCCTTTATCTCCAAGATCAATGGGAATTGGCACCGACGTGGCAGCTCAATACGGGCCTTCGCTATGACAACTATCACAATCTGGCAAGCCGCACAACAGGAAGCGCTGCTATCAATAAGAAGTTTGATGAAGATAGCCATGCCTATTTCGCGTGGAATCAGGTCTTCAAGGTCCCGAATATGGATGACCTCTATTACTGGTCTTCTTGGGGCAATGGCGCTGGTTATTTTGCCAATCCTAACCTTAGGCCGGAAACGGGCAATGTCTATACCTTGGGCTGGGACTTCAAATCCTCTCCGTCAACGGATTGGCATGTGAGCGCCTTCTACAGCAATCTCCATGATGCGATTCGCTGGGTCACAGATGACTATATGGCCTATCATACACTCAATGTAAGACGCGAAAAGAAACAAGGCTTTGAAGTTTCGGCAACGCATAAACTGAATGACCATTGGGACCTCAATGCATCCTATACGTATGTGAAGGTCCGTAAGGATGAAAGCGGCGACGGCTATGTCCGCGACCTTAACTATGCGCCCAACTATTATCAGTTCGGTGCCCGCTACCATGATGATGCGTGGAACGTGAACCTTGTGGGCCGTGCAGCAAATGGCCTATCTGGACAGCGCTATGGGGAAAATCGCTATCTTACGCTGGACCTCAATGCCCGCTATACCTTTGATAAGCACTGGACGGGCTTTGCCACGATCTATAACCTCAATAATGCTGCCTATGCGGAAATGGGCGGTGCCCTAAACGGTCAGGACCACTATCCTATGCCGGGCCGCCGCGTCATCGTTGGGGCAGAATATAAGTTCTAAAATAGGCCAAATCCTCCTTACAGGAAGGGCCAACCATGATATAATAAGGGAACCGCTTACGGGCGGTTCCTTTATTGCTTACCATGAAAGGAGGCGTCTCATGAAAAGAAAGCCTGCGCTTTTATTGTGCGTCCTCTTCCTTTTTCTCTTGCTGCTGACGAGCTGCGGCAAAAGCACTACAGAAGGCGCTTATTCGGCGGTGGATGCCCGGGGAAAGACCGTTTCCCTTTCCCACGAGCCGCGGCGCATCCTGACAGACTCCCTGCACCTTGACGAGACGCTCCTTACGGTTGTTCCTAAAAGCCATCTTGCAGGGGCCTATTATCTTGACGGCGAGCCCGGTCTTTCCTTTATTGCCAAGGAAACAGAAACGCTCACAAAGGTGCGGGAGTATACGCCGGAACGCATTGCTGCCTTACAGCCTGATGTCTTTGTCGTGTCAGACTGGTCAGACCCTCTGCTTGTAAAAAAAGTAGAAGAAATGGGGATTCCTGTTTTTTTCTGCCACGGACCTGTTACGGTCGCCCAGATTGAGGATAATGTGCGCCTCCTTGCCCTTTTGACGCGGCAGGAAATCGTGGGCCGTAAGGTCATTGCCAGAATGGAGCGCGAACTGGACGAGATTGAAGAGGTTACTGCAAGCCAAAAAGGCCGCAAACCGGTGGGCATCCTCCTTTCTCTCATGAGCCAGTACGGTGGGGCAGGGTCCCTTTACGATGAATTGGCCGCTCGCGGCGGCTGGGTTAACGGTCTTAGTAAGGGAGGATTGAAAAACGGGATGCCTTTATCGAAGGAAGCTATCCTTGCAGCGCGGCCTGACTTTTTTCTCGTCTCTGACCCCTATCCGTCTGAATATGAGGACTATGAGCATTTTTTGCAAGGCTTTTTCGCTGATCCCTTTTACGCATCCTTGAGGGACTCTGTACGGATGGAACGACTGGCCGATCGTTACGTCTATGATGCATCGCCTATGGCGGTTTACGGCATCAAGAAAATGAGCAATCACGCCTATGGCAAGATTCTTTTTCCTGACGAACCGGAAGAACTCCTGAAAGGATATGAACCATGATCGACCTTATCGATGTGACGGCAGGCTACAGGAATCGGCCTATAATCAAGAACTTTTCCCTTCGGTTGGAACGGGGCAATTTTGTCGTCCTCATTGGCCCCAATGGGGCGGGAAAAAGTACGCTGCTGCGGGTTATGGCAGGCCTTTTGCCGATCAACCGCGGAATGCGCCATCTTGACGGAAAGGATTATGAACGTTATTCACGGCGTCTTTTTTCCCAGCGCGTGACCTATCTTCCCCAAGACCGGAACCTGTCCCTTCCTTATACGGCCGGGGAAATCGTCCTTTTTGGTGCCTATGCCCGTCATGGGCTTTGGGAAACGCTGGGTGAATCGGAACAGCGTAGGGCTCGTGAGGCCCTCAAACAGGTCGGGGCAGCTGCCCTTTTTGATCGGCCGGTGACAGAACTATCCGGTGGAGAGCGGCAGCGCGTCCTTCTGGCCCGCTCTCTTTTTGCGGGTGGGGAGACTTACCTGCTTGACGAGCCAACGGCAGAACTTGATCCTGTTGAAGAAGAACGGGTCATGCATACCTTTCAGGGACTTTCCCGGAAAGGGGCCTGCGTCGTCATGGCCCTTCATGATCTGTCCCTTGCCGCACGTTATGGAAATCAATTGGTCCTGCTTGGAAAAACGGGAGCCATCGCAGCCGGGCGTCCTGCCGAGGTCCTTGCTGCGGGCGTACTTTCAAGGGCCTATGGCGTTCCCCTTCAGGTAGAACGCAGCGAAGGGTTCATTATTACAGAAGATAAAGGAAATCATCCTACTAAGGAAGAAGGAATTTGGGAATGATTGGTATCAAACAAGGCGTTGAATGGTTTTTGCGGGGCGGTCCTGTCATGTGGCCCCTGCTCCTATGTTCTATGGCCTCATTGGCACTCATATTAGATCGCTTTGCTTTTTTTCATCGGGCCGATACGGACCGCAGCTTTGCCCGTACTTTTTGCAAGGCTTTGCGCCGCAATGACTGGCAGGAAGCTGATCGTGTCGCCCAAGCGACCAAGGGTGGGGAGGCTCATCTTGCCGTGCGGCTCCTTGATGCACCGGAAGAAATTCGCGCCCAAGAAGCCTTTATCATGAGCGAAAGCAAACAGGTTCTTGACCGTTATAAGGAAGGCCTTTCCTATCTATCCGTCATCATTACCTTGGCGCCTCTTTTGGGACTCCTTGGGACCATTACGGGAATGATGGCTTCATTTGGAAACCTAGGTTCCCGCTGGGAAAATCCCTTTGCCGTGACAAGCGGCATTGGGGAGGCCCTCATTACTACGGTCTTTGGTCTTGCCATTGCCATCGTGACTCTTTGCTGCCATGCCTATTTTGAGGAACGGGTCCACCGCATTGCCCTTGATATGGAAATGATTGCCAGTACTTTCAGCGAAGCCATCGTGCGCCAAAAGAAAGGAGACCAGTCATGATCCGTCTGACTGATGACTCGGAAAAGGAGCCAATCATCCAGCTAAGTCCTATGATTGACCTTGTGTTTCTGCTCCTTGTGGTCTTCATTGTGGCGACGATGTACCTTACCCAGACCCATGCTCTCCCTGTTAATCTTCCCAAAGGAGAGGCCCCCCTTGTTGAGCAGAAAGCAGTAACGGTTACGATTGATAAAAAAGGAACCCTCCATCTGGATGGAAAGGCACTTTCACCGAAGGAACTTGAAGAGGCTGCGCAGCAGCTTCCTAAAGCGACTCCTGTCATCGTGGAAGCAGATGAAACCGTGCCTTATGGCCGGGTTATGGGAACCCTTGAAATCCTGCGCCGCGCCCGCGTCACAGATTTTTCCCTTGCTGTAGAAGGCGGTAAGGCATCATGAAGCGTTTGCCCTTAAAAGGGCCTTTGCTGCTGTCCCTTGTCCTTCATCTTATTCTTCTTTTTGCCGTAGGATTGATGGCCGGCCGGCGTACGATCCAAAAACCACGTCTTCTTATAGGCGTAAAGCTTATGGAGCCGGGCCGTGGGACAGAAGGTCACGATTCTTCTGCAGGCGGCAGCAAAGAGGCTTTGGAACATTCGCTTTCCTCCCTTACCGCTTCTATGCTGGAAGAAGGCCCTGTGAAGGATGATGCGTCGCCTGATAAACCGCGGAAAGCCTCCATGGCATCCTACACAGGGAATGGGTCCGCTGGTGGAAAAAAGGCACCCATGGAATCAGGGGCCGGTACTGGAAGCGGAACGGGAATCGGCGTAGGCAGCGGTGATGGCAACGGTGACGGCCGTGGCGGCGCTTCCGGGGAAGGCAATGATGCTTCGCGGGGGGCAACGCTGACGAGCTACCGCAAGATCTATCCCCAAAGTGCCCGTCGAGCCGGTGAAACAGGGAGTGTCGATGTTGGTGTTGCCGTCAGTGAAGAGGGCAGCGTAACAAGTGCTTGGGTGACTGCTTCAAGCGGTTACGAACGACTGGATCAAGCCGCCCTTGATTCAGCCTACACTTGGCATTTTGACCCTGCCCTTGATGCAGCCGGCCGTCCCATAGCAGGAGAAACCGTGATTCGTGTTCGTTATGAATTGAACTGATTGTGAAAGGATGGATTGCCATGAAAAAACTTATGACAGCACTTTTCATTTCAGCAGCCCTTGGTATGCCGTTTTTAGCTGCTGCAGAGGCGAAGGGAATCGACCTTGTCCAAGCCGCTCATCTGACGGTTGAGCAAAAACTTGAAGGGACCGTGCATAATCAAGTGGTCTATGCCCAGAATGGTCTTGCAATATGGGATCAGATCATTGAAAAAGAGTCCCTTGCCATCCACTATCCAAAGATTCATTTGGCAGGTCATGGGGATGAGGCCCGGCGCATGAACCGTTATTTTCGGAAACGGGCCAAGTCATCGATGAAAAATTATGAAAAAGCGACGCTCCCTGATGCGAAACTGACAAGTCATGTCAATTATCTGCTTTCCTATCATGGCGATCAGTTTCTTTCCTTCCGGGAATATGGCTATGATTACTTTGAACGGGCGGCTCATCCAACGAGCTGGGAATTGGGTGTGACTTTTTCCATAGAGACGGGCCGGCCTGTTTCTTGGCAGGAAGTGCTTGCGGCGGAAGGAAAGAAAGCTTATACGTTAAAGGAAATCAATCGCCGCCTCTTCGCGTCGTCCTATGGAAAGGCGCATGCTTTTTATTACGATTTTAAGGGCCTCACGGCACTTCCTAAAAATTATTACCTAGATGAAAAGGGAACCATCCATTTTGTTTTTGGACAATACGAAATTGCTCCTTATTCAAGCGGAATCATTGATCTTCCGATGAACTGAGGAATCGCCCCATGAGGCGAAACGGAGGTCTTCCCCAAGGAAGGCCTTTTCTTTGCAAAGTTTCGTTAACCTATATAAAATATAGTTGAACGAAAAAGAAAAAAAGAGTAGGATAACAGCGTATGAAACGAGTACTGGATTTTATCAAAGCCTTGGGGGCGTTCCAAGGAAAACGCTATGACCACAGCTATATTGGGCGAGTAAGCATTGCTTTTTGGGGCGAGGAGGATGCTTCCTGCACGTTTTCCTGCCACCGTCAGTGGCAGAAAAAAAGCGTGGAATGCCTGCGCGTGGAAGCAACGAACAAGGCAGGAATCCTTGTGGGTCTTTTGGAAGCTTGGATTTTCTTTTCTCCCAATATCGTTCCTGCAATACCCAAACAGGATCCTTTTCCAATGGGGACTCTGTGGAAGACCTATTCCCGTGAGTCGGTCATTCAGTTTGCCAAGGAAACAGGGGACATGAATCCCATCCATTTAGCGGAGCGTCCCGTTGTTCAGGGGCTCTTGCTCCTAAAGGACCTTGCTGCCTATGGGAACGATCCGGACTTTTTATCCATGACATTTTCGTCACCCCTTTACGTTGGGGAACCTATTTATCTTGTGGAGGAACCTTGCCATGACCGAAAACTCTATGCATCAAGCTCGCGGGACTTTGTCCGCTCAATCGTCCGTCCGGAAGATGACCTTGACGGGTGTCTGTGTCGCGCTGTTAGCGGCTTCGGCGTACATTTCTTTTCCGCTGCCTTTTACTCCGGCCATGGTGACGGCACTCACCATCATGGTTAATTTCGTTGCTTTTGTCATGACCCCCAAGGAAGCGGGACTGACGCTCTTGATCTATCTTTTATTGGGAATTGTCGGAGTTCCTGTCTTTGTTGGCGGGACGAGCGGGATTGCCAAGATCATTGGACCAACGGGCGGTTTCAATATTGGATTTTTGGTGGCGGCTATGGTGATGAGTGCTGTACGCGGCAAGAGCCATGATTTCAAGAAACTCATCATGACGGGAATCTTTGTCGGCATGCCCATCATCTATATTGGCGGCTGCATCAGTATGTATGCCGTAAACCGCGTCAGTGTTTGGGCTACCCTTTTGACGGCCGTCATTCCTTTCCTTTTTGGAGATGTTGTCAAAGTTGTCATTGCTGCCATGATGGCCGTTAGGGTCAGTAAATTCCGCGTAGGTGCCTGATGGAGGAGGCGGTCTATCTGTTAGGGGGACTTAGAAGTCCCATTGGCCTTACTGGCGGTGTTTTTCAAGCGATTCGTCCGGAAGAATTGGGGGCTGCCCTCTTCCGGGCGATTTTTGCTAAGCTGCCTGAGGCAAGAAAAGCAGACGAAGTGATGGGGGGCAATGCCGTTGGGAGTGGGGGAAACCTCATGCGTCTTACGGCCCTTATGGCAGGACTTGATGAAAAAGTGCCTGCCCTGACCCTTGATATGCAGTGTGCGTCTGCCGCAGCGGCGATTGTTATGGGGTATGCCAAGATTCGGAGCGGTCTTTCGGACCTGATCATCTGCGGCGGCCTGGAATCGACCAGCCTTCAGCCTCTTCGACAGTATGCCCCCAAGGATCCTCGCTATCATGAAAAAGGCTTCATGGTGGCCCAGTTTTCCCCGGATACGATAAGTCCCCGAGCCATGCTCGAAGGCGCGGAACGGACGGCTCAGCTCTTTGACGTAACGCGGGAGGAACTTGATCCTTGGGCCGTGAGGAGCCATGCTCGAGCGGCTGCGGCTAGACCTGTTGTAGCCCCTTTTATCGCCCCCTTATTCGGTGTTTGTGAAGATGAAGGCATCCGGCCTCACTTTTCCCAAAAACTGGCACGCCGCATGCCGACACTCTTTACGGAAGAAGAAACGAGGAACCTTCTGGGGGATGCGGCACCGATTCGGAAAATCGTCCCGACCTTGACCGCGGCAACGAGCTGCCTCACTCATGATGGGGCGGCCTTTGTCGTCCTTGCGTCGCAAAGGAAAGTGGCGGACCTTGGACCCCACGTAAAACCGCTGGCACGGATCATAGGCGCTGCCGACGTTGGTGTTGATCCACGGTTAAGTCCTTTGGGGACCCTAAAGGTCGGAGAAAAGCTCTTGCAGCAGGCTGGACTTCATTTTTCTGACATGGACAGCATTGAATATAATGAAGCCTTCGCGGTGATCAGTGCTCTGTTTGCCCGGCAGCATCCGGAAGCCTTGGATGCCTATCTGCCTCTAGGAGGTGCTCTTTCCTATGGGCATCCTTACGGCGCAAGCGGGGCTATCCTGACCCTTCATGCTTTGGCCCATCTCACGCGGAAAAAGGGACACTTTGGCCTTATTGCTGTGGCTGGGGCCGGTGGAACGGGCAGCGGTCTTTTATTGGAACGGGTGTCATGATGAATTATATGGATCTATTGCTGACGCAGGCAGGAAAACTGCCGCAAAAGGTGTTTCTGGTGACGGAAACGAAACGCTTGACCTATGAGGCCGTGTGTGATGTGGCTCTTTCCTACGCAGCGCGTCTCCAGTCCCTTTCCTGCCCCAAAGGGACGCTTCTTATTGTCCGGAAAGACCCGGTGGCCCAGCTCACTGCTTTTTTAGGTGCCCAAAAAGCAGGGTTTGTGCCTATTTTAGGTCATCCGGACCTGACGCCTCTTCTAGCGGAAACACTGTCCAAAAAGCGGGGCATTGCCTATATTGATGATGGGCAGTTCCGAGTGGGGCAATCGGGGAGCATGGTGCCCCAAGGGGCCATTATGGGCGTCCTCAGTTCCGGCTCAACTGACCTGCCCAAGCTTCTTTTTCGGACTTATGAAAGCTGGGCTGATTTCTTTCCTGAGCAGTGCCGCATTTTTGGCCTCAAGAGGGATTCCGTTGCCTTTACGGAAGGAAGCATGAGCTTTACGGGAAATCTCAGCGTCTTTGCCAGTGTGCTTTATGCGGGGGCTTCGCTTGTCATGGGAGAGGGGCTTTATCCCAAAAGATGGGAAACCCTTCTTTATCGGGAAGGCGTCACCTATCTTTACCTTGTTCCTGTTAAACTAAAACTCTTTTTGCGGATCATCAGGCACCCTTTTCTTTCTGTCACTACTGTTATGGCGGGGTCCCAACTCCTTGACCGCGATACAGCAAAGGCCTTGAAGCGGGCTTTTCCCCATAGTGAGATCTATCTTTATTACGGAGCCACGGAACTCAATTATGTTACGTACCTTACCTACAAAGAACTGCTCCAGCATCCTATGAGCGTTGGGCGTCCTGTGAAAGGGGTCAGCGTCGACATTCGGGATGGCCTGATCTATATTGATACCCCGTATCATGTAGCGGGCCTTTCCCAGCCTTGTACCTTGGGGGATGAAGGCTTTTTTGATGAAGCAGGATATCTAATCTTTTTAGGCCGAAAGGGGGATGTGGTAAGCATCGGCGGTCTGACCATCAGCTGCAGCAAAGTGGAAAACGCGCTCTTGTCATTGCCTTATGTGTCGGATGCCATTGTCCTTTCTGTAGCCGATAGAAAGCGGGATGAAACCATGGCCGCTTTTCTTGTCCTTAAAGAAGAAAAGAACCAGTCGGCCATCCGGATGGACCTTAAGACCAGGCTCATGATTCAGGAAATGCCCCGTTATCTCATCATCTGCTCTGAACTGCCTCTTACTGCAGCTGGAAAGGTTGATCGCAGAGCCCTTCTAAAAATGCTCGAAAACAAAGGAAGTCCGATTGTCTGATAGGAAAACTCGTTGCTTTACCTCTCCTCATCCCAATGAACCTTTCTGGTTGATTGGGACTTTTTTGTTGGGGAAGGTCCCTTTTATTGGAATTTTTACCTATTTTTGCCCTTTTTCCTGTTCCTTTCGCAATTTTTTCACAACCCTTATTTGAGATTACCCCGTGAAAAAGGTATACTATAAAGATAGAATCTATTGTCTTGTACAAAAGGAGAGTCTTTCTATGCGGATACATCATTCATTGGTTCTTGCCGTTCTTCTGTCTTTGGGAACGACCGGTACGGTCTTTGCAGAAACAGTCCCTGCCGTGGCTGCCCAAACGGAATCTGCAGCAACCCAGACACAGCAGGCTGTGCCTTCACTGCCTGTCATTCCCTCCGATGAAAATGGGGAAGTCCTCGATCCCAGTCTCTTTAAGGCCGTAAAGACGGTTTCAGGGGAAACGCTAAGTCTTGGGGATGGCTATGCAGCTTCTCAGCAGGATCAAAATGCCTTGTACTTCCAAAATGGGGCCAACATCACGGTAACCCACAGCAATATCAGTAAGCTGGGGCATACGACGAGCATCAAGGGAAGCCGCCTGAACGGCCAAAATGCGCTTGTCCTTTCACATAACAGTACGGCCCTTTTGGAAGGCTGTGTCCTTAACAGTCAGGCTGATGGAGCGGCTGCGGTGTTTGCTGCTGGACCGGAAGCTTCCGTGAAACTCCATAACACCAATGTACGCACGTCGGGACTTTGGTCTCCTGGTCTTGCCGTTCAAAAAGAAGGCAAGGCAGAAGCCAATAATGTCAATATCGGTACGACCGGTGCTTATTCAGCGGCACTTTCCGCGGGGGGCGGCAAATCGACCGTGACCGTGACCCAGAGTACCCTTTCGACGACGGGGGTTGAAAGCCCCATCATTTATTCCGGCGGTGATATTGCTGTTTCCGAAGTGCGCGGCGGGGCTGGAGCTTCCAGTCTTGTTGTCGTTGAAGGTTCCAATGTAGCCCATCTTGAGTATGCGGACTTTACTGGCGGTGGTACAGAAGGCATCCTCCTTTACCGTCAACTCAGCAAAGTCCCCGATGCTGACCATGTGACCCGTTTTTCGGCCAAACATGCCTCCCTGCGTCACGTTGGGGCAGGCCCCATGTTCTTTGTGACGAACACCAATGCCCGCATCTATGCAGAAATGACAGGCTTTCAGTATGAAGGTAAAGAGCTCATCCGTGTTGGGGCCAGCCACTGGGGCAAAGAAGGTCAAAATGGGGCTGTCCTTGAATTCATCGGCAATAACCAGCCGATGAGCGGTGATATTACGGTTGACGACTTAAGCTCCGTCACCATGACCCTTCAAAACGAAAGTCATTGGTATGGGAGCATCAATGAAAAGAAAACGGCCAAATCCGTCAAGGTTGGCCTTGACGGAAAATCAACATGGAGCCTTTCCGGAGACGCCCATGTAAACATCTTCATCGACGGTGATACGACGCTGAAGAACATCACGGGGAACGGATACTGCATTTTCTATGATTCGGCAGATCCCTTGAATCACTGGCTTGAGGGCAAGACCTTTACGCTTACAGGTGGCGGCGCCGTGACGCCGGAACCGGCCGTCATGACGGCAAAATAAGGAGTCTTGTCTCTTCCTTCCTGTTCTAGATTGGAGGCCCATCCATGAAACGTCTGCAAAAGCTAGCTGTCTTCCTTCTTGCCCTTCTCCTTGTGACCGTGCCCGCCCTTGCGGCTGCACCGACCAAAGCCGATAAAAAAGAGGCTGAGCGCCAGGAACTTCGCACGAAAACATACCAAGCCCTAAAGCTTCTTTACGAAAAGAAACCGAAATCGAAACGGGCCATTGAGCATGCCTACGGCTACGCTGTCTTTGTCGATACAAGCTACACGGCCGGTTTCATTGGCGGCGGTCACGGAAGAGGCCGGGCTGTCAATAACAGTAATGGTACGGAAGTCTTCATGAAGATGGCCCAAGGAAAATTGGGCCTTGGCCTAGGTGTCCGCCAGACCAATACAATCTTTGTCTTTGATACGATCGATGCTTTTACCAGCTTCATCACCAAAGGCTGGACATTTGGCGGACAGGCTGCGGCAGCTGCCACGGATGATGTCCATGGTGACAGCCTTGAAGGGTCCTTCCAGGTAGCACCGGGAATGTGGATGTATCAAATGACGACCAAGGGGCTTGCGGCGGAACTGACGGCAACAGGAACGCGGTTCTATGTTGACAACGACCTGAATAAAACGCAGATTCCGGCGGTCAAGGAATAAGTTATGGAAGACCAGCTGACCCTTTCCCCCGTTGCCTATTATGAAGGCCCTTTGACGGAGAAGTTTGGCCTGCCTCGGCAGAGCGGGCTGGTGCCGGAAATTGAAGGCACCCTTGTCTTTACGCCGCCGTATCGGATGCGGGAAGCGTTCCGCGGTATGGAAGGCTTTTCCCATCTGTGGCTGATCTGGGGTTTTTCAAAGAACCATACTTGGTCCCCGACGGTGCGTCCGCCCCGCCTTGGCGGCAATGAACGGCTCGGCGTTTTTGCCACCCGCGCGCCTTTTCGGCCCAATCCCTTGGGACTCTCTCTTGTAGAACTTGTAGAAATCAAGGACGGCGGAGTCAAGGGAATCCTTCTCGTTGTACGGGGAGCTGATCTGATGAGCGGCACGCCTATCTATGATATCAAGCCCTATATCCCTTACGCCGATGCTCGTCCTCAGGCACGGAGCGGCTTTGCCACAGGACCTGATGCCGAACTTTGCGTGAAGTGCGATGAGGCCCTTCTTGCTCCTTTTACGCCTACCCAGCGGCAGGCCCTCAAAAAGGTCCTTGCTCAAGATCCGCGCCCTCATTATCAGCATGATGCCCAGCGAATCTACGGGATGAGTTTTGCTGGCTTTGATGTGCACTTCCGTATCGATGATAGAACGGTTCTTGTGACAGATATCCGAAAAGGATCTTCTGATTGATTTATTTTGAAAGGAGCCTATTCCTATGAAGAAAAAAATCCTGGCTTTGACTCTTGCCCTTTGTGCCTCCCTTTCTGCAGCGGCGATTCCTGTATCTGCGGAAGTGGAGACAAAATCAGCGGCCATTGCCAATATTGATATGAGCTGGCCCTATATCAAGGCCGACAATAAGGCTGCAACAAAGGCCATCAACAGTGACCTCCGCGTCTATATGGATGATTTCCGCTACGATTATATGTATCGAAAATTTTTGAGCGGGCGGACCTGGTTTGAAACGGCCTACGAAGATAAAGATATTGCCAGTGTAGTGCTCTATGATCTGCGCAATGATGGGAAGACCAATACGACAACGGTCCATGCCATCAACTACGATTTAAAGACAGGGCAGCGCATTCCACTGGAAAAGGTCTGCCGGATGACAGTGGATGACCTCGTGAAAAAGGCAGCTACTAGCTTCTATCGCGATGGTTATATTCGCATAACGCCAAAGAAAATGCCTACCCGTGTACCCGAAGATTATGTCTTTAACCAAAATGGCGGCATTACCCTTTATTTTCAAGTCGGAGAGGTGGGGGACCTCCTTGATGGAAATGTAACGGCTCGCTTTACACAGGAAGAAATCAGGGAAATCAATGCGCAGCATCCGCTTCACTGAAAAAACGCTTACACGTGCGCTTACAGCAGGGGTCCTTATGGGATCCCTGTTTCTTCCATTTTCAGCAGGCGCAGCATCCCCCGAGCGCACTGCTGAATCTAAAAGCGTTCCTGCCGCAGCGGTTTCAGCACAGGAAAAGGTCAGCCAAGAAAAGATCGTCAAGGAAAACCTTAAGATTGCCGGTACGGCCCTTATGTGCGCCGGCACGTACAGCATGGGTGAAGGCAGCAGCGAACACAGCCTCTTTTCTGACTATGGGTGGGACGTTTCGCCTTTTCGTGCCGCTTCGGATGATACGGACGTCCATTTTGCTGTCGCTGTAAGCAAAAAGGCCTACGGCAGGACGTATCCAACTATTCTTGCTTTTCGAGGCAGCCAGACCAAGACGGATTGGAAGACCAATTTCAGGGCGTCCCTGGTCCCCTTTGACGAGAAAAACAAAACGGCCGATCCGAAAACCGTTCCCAGCGTCCATGAAGGGTTTGAACGCTATGCCGCAACGGTCCTTCGGACGCCCATGGACCTTGATGGCGATGGCAAGGAAGAAATGGTTGCCCCTTATCTCAAACAGCATCCAGACCGCAGGCTCTACCTCACCGGTCACAGTCTGGGCGGCGCGGTTGCAAGCCTTGTTGCGGAACGTCTTGTGGAAAAGGGCGTTCCTAAAGCTCAGGTCCCGGTCATTACTTTTGGTGCGCCTGCTGTTGGCAATAAAGCTTTTGCCGATGTCTATGGGAAGCGAATTGACCTGATTCGGGTAGTCACAAGCCTTGATCCCGTACCGGGCAGTCTTCAGACTTTTTTTGGAGGTGACTTTACCCAATTTGGAAAGGTGGTCAAATTTAACCTTTCGAAGAACTATTCTGGATATCAGCATCCTGTTTCCTTTTATCTTGACCTTGCCCTGCGGCGTTTTTATGATTCCTATGATGAAGCGGTCAAAATGGGCCTTCTTCAAAAGGTTCCTTTGGCGCAGGAACAAGGGAAAAAGCCGATGTCAGCCCTTGCGCTCTATACGACGGAAGATTCCTTTGATGATCGTTTTTCGCCCGATCTGGGGCGATTTGTCCTCGATGATTATCGGGCGATGTTGCCGCGGTATACAGTGCTTGACGTAAAGCACGAAAAAGAGGATAATTTTCGCATTGAGGAAGGCACGCTTATGAAAGCCGCACAAAAGGCCGGTGCCTCGTACCTTATCATCGTGACCCTCGATATAAAGCGCCTTGGACAGAGCCGGGCCTTTTATATCACGCTCTCGCAACATGTACGGAGTCTAGAAGGCCCTGGACTTTCCACGCTGACCATGGGCAGTACCCGTGTCAGCTTTGACCAAGGACTGACGCAGGCCACGCTTTCCCTTCTTGAAGATCAAAAAGCGGTCATCAGAAACCTCCTTCCCTTTATAAGGACAGAAGAAAGGCTCTGGAATCTCACCCCAGGAGATGATACGAGTGAAAATCATTGATGCTCATATGCATTTTGCCCGCTTTCCCGGATTTGATGAAGTTGCCCATCATGCTGGACATGAAAATACGGCAGCCCATTACCTTGCAGCCTGCCATGAGAATGGCATTGTCATGAGTATTGTCATGGGCAATGCCTCTGGCGGTAAGCCCCAGTTTGGCGGGATTGTACCTCAAGTGCCTGATCTGGCCGGCCCTTTTGATCTGCTTCATTACAATCAGGGAAAGGAAATCTGCTACTGTGTAGGCATCCAGAGTGAGCAGCTGACCCTTGCAAACTGTGAAGCGTCGGCTAAGGAGACGGACCGGTTCCTCAAGACGCCGCAATGTGTCGGAATCAAGATTTATACAGGCTACAATCGGGTCTATGCCAAGGATCCCCGTCACGAACCTTTTTACGCCCTTGCCGAAAAGTATGATGTGCCCGTCTGCTTTCACATGGGGGAGACGGCTGGCGGCCATGGTCTTTTGAAATATGCCCATCCTCTCACCCTTGATGAGACTGCAGCTTCCCATCCCCGTGTACGTTTTATCATTGCCCATGTGGGAAGCCCATGGATCCTTGACGCCGTAGAAGTCATGGCCAAGAATGAAAACGTCTATATCGATGTTTCGGGCCTCCTCGTTGGCCGCGCCAGTGGGGAGGAATATCTCAAAAAACAGCAGGCCTATTTTGCTTATCTGCGCATGTGGCTTGATTACGCCGAGCGCTATGACAAGGTCATGTATGGGACCGATTGGCCCCTTATCAACATCAAGAGTTATTTGGATGTCATGAAGGCGGTGATCCCGGCAGAACATCACGAAGACGTTTTTTATAACAACGCCCTGCGCTGTTACAAAAAAATCGAAGGCCTTTTATGATGCTGTGACCCAAAGGGTACTGAAAGGAGAAATGACATGATTACAGGAACGCAAAAAGAAATCGACCGCATCCTTCCCTTTATGACAGGACGCCTCCAAAAGGCCCTTGCTGCTGTACGGGACCTGGATCTTGAAACACTGCCCCTTGGAAAGACTATCATTGACGGCGAGGAAATCTTTGTCAGCACCAATGAATATGAGACGGAACCTTTTGAGGACCGACGTCCGGAAAAGCACGAATGCTATATCGACATCCAGCTCATGGCAGAAGGTACGGAAACACTGGGCTTTACGGATGTAGAACATGTTTCCGATATGACCGAAGATCGGCGTAAAACGAGTGATGTCTCTTTCTATGGCAAGACAGAACGGGAAAACGTTGTAACCCTCCAAAAAGGGGACTTTGCCATCTTCTTTCCTTGGGAAGTCCATCGGCCCAACTGTGAGGCTCAAGAAGGAAAGCCATCCCATGTGAAGAAAGCCGTTGTAAAAGTGCGCTTTGACGGGAAATGAGAGACGAAGGATCTGGAAGGACGCTTTTTTCAGATCCATTTTTTGTATTCCTTTCTTTCCTTTGTCGTTTCCTTACAATCCGGAACGGAAACTCAAAAAAAGTGGGACGGACAAGTAACATTTTGATGTTGCAAATATCTTGAAATTTTGTAAAATGGAAGCATAAGGAAAAGTCTGTGTTGCTTTTCGAGTGTTAAGGGAGGTCATCATTATGGCATGTTTTATCGTACCTGCAGCAGAAGCGATTGCTGTAACGGCAGCAACGAAGCTTTTGGGTCATAAAAAAGCAGAAAAAAACAGCAGCGTTCGGACTCTTTTCGTAACGGAAAAATTGGGCTGGCTCAACAAGATGCTCTGGGGCGGCAGCGCGCTCCTGGCCTTTGAACATCTTTGGCATGGTGAGGTCGTTCCTTTCTTCCCCTTCCTGTCGGCCATGGAATCAGCGGAAGAAACGGCTTCCATGCTTCATGAAATGGGTACCGTTGGGGCCGGTATGGCGCTCATGGTGACCGGCGTCTGGATCGGTATGGTTGCCGTCAGCCGCGTTCTTGAGAAAAAGGCGCTCCGCGAAGCAAAATCCGCCGGAAGCGAGGCCTGATCATGACCCTGCTCATCACCGTTTTTGCAGCGGTTGCGGCAACGGCGCTCTGGTATGGGTCGGACTCGCGGCATCAGATGAAATGGGGGACCCTGTGCTGGCTTTTTTGGGGTGCTTCCCTCATGTGGCTGGTGGATGCCATCTTTGAATATCGGGAACTGGGCGCGAGCTATTTCACACCCGACTTGGAATCCCTTGTGAATGATGCGTTCCTGGGCCTTTCAGTTGTGGCCCTAGCCCTTGTCATATGGATTGTCAATCTCTTGATTACAGATCCCAAGCATGTTGTCCGGAATGAACTGATCCACAAATCATAATACGCAGGGGACCATGGGATGCCATGGTCCCTTTCCTTAGGAAGGAGACAAAACCATGTTTTTGGATGAAGCCCTCAAAAAAGAACCCAAATCCCTTCAAGAGACGTTTCATACCTGGTATGACTTCATGGAAGACCGCATCACTTTTGGTCAGTTTGTGAGCCTTTTGCATACGAAGAACCACTGTGCCCGGGTGCTCCTTTATTGCCTGAAGATTGCCAACCTGGCCAAGCTTTCTGAAGAAGAACGGAGCGTTCTTGTGAAGGCTTCAGTATTCCACGATTCACGTCGGCAGGACGACACGCGTGATGTTGGACACGGTGCGCGGGCTGCGGAAAACTTCAAAGCCTTTGCTGAACGCGGCGAAGTGGCTTTTGACGAACGAACCTATCTTATCATGGCCTACCATGACAGGGATGACGAACAGGGTAAGGAGGCCTTGCGGAAAAAGGGCCTTGAAAAAGCGATCCTGCTCTATGATATTTTCAAGGATGCCGATGCCTTGGACCGCTGGCGCATTTCCCCAACCGCCCTTGATGTGCGCTATTTGCGGACGGACTGGGCCCGGGGCCTTGTGGCATACGCAAAGCGCCTGGTGGCAGCAACGACCTTGCCCCACGCAAGGTAACAAAGAAGACTCTCCTGATCTTGTCGGGGGAGTCTTTTTTATGTGTGACCAACTTGTTTTTGTGCTGCCGTCCCGTCGGAAAGGTTCCATTCCGGCACGGCGTCAGCCTTTTTGAGGAGGGGGGGTACATAGCTTCCCAGTTTTTGCTTGGATGGGCAGCGACGGTGAGACTCTGCAGGAGGAAAGGATAACAGGACGTTTCAAGGCAGCAGGATGGGAATCTTTCCATCCACTTTCCTTTCCGTCATCTTTAAGGGGAAAAGAGAATGCCCTGACGCGCTAAAAGGTAAGCAGAAAGGCGCCTTCTTCCTTACGATGGCAAGGAATGAAAAGCAGCAATCATTGTTGCCGGATGTAGGAAAGGCCCCTCTTTCAAAACAGGGGCGGCGTGCTTGGGAAAATGAAAAGGCCCTGAAACGTAAGGCTTCTTTACGGGTTTTGTGAAAGAGGGGACAAGGCTTCGAAAAGAGCTAAGCAATCCTTACTCTTTTAGTGTGAGGGCACCGAACAAAAGAAACAGGGCTGGAACGATAATGGCCGAGTCGCCCATGGCTTTTGTGATGGCAAAGCCCCAAGCAGAGCCCAGACAGAAGATGCTGTTGATGAAGATGTAGAGCAGGGCTTTTTTGAGGGATCCTGTTTCATGGTCCTTCAGGTAGGCACTAAAGGCTTCGACGGTGCGCTTCATGTTGCCCATGACCATGATGCTCGTGTATTCATGGCCTTCGACGCGGTGGAAGGTCTGCATCTGAAGCCCTGAGGACAGGCCCAGGAGACAGAGTACAAGGCGGGTTGCGGCAAAACTATCCGGCATGAGGGCTGACAGGGTCATGAGGAGGCTCTGGAAAAGGAGAATGATCTTTTCGAACGTGACGAGGTCAGCCTGTCTATCCCTGAGCTGCTGGGAAAGGAAAAGGCCCAGCATATAGGAAAGAATGGGAAAGAGAAAGGTCAGGACGCCCAGAAAATGACCGCTTGCCATGACGTGACCGGAATAGATGATGTTTCCCGTCTGGGCAAAGGCAAATACACCGCCCCGGGCAAGAAAGCTGTAGGACGCACAGAAGCCGCCTACGGAAGTCATGATGAAAAGAAGGGGATAGGAATCCCGTCGCAGTCTTATGGAAAGACTGCCTCGCCCGCTTGCTGCCTTTGAAATCGTCGATGCCATCATACCCATGCTCCTTTTTATAGGTGCCTCGTACTATGGAAACGAGGCTTACAAATTTTTACGAAAAGTACGCTCTTTTTTGTGTTATAGTATAGAGTGAAAAGAGAAATTTGTATAATATATTTTATCTCTTGTGATATAAAATAAACCTATGGAATAAGGAGCCTGTCATGAACCTCATCCAACTGCGCTATTTCCAGGCTGTCTGCGCCTGCGGAAATTTGACCCAGGCGGCGCAGCAGCTCCATATTTCCCAGCCTTCCCTGTCGAGCGCCATCCAGACCCTTGAAAAGGAATTTGGCGTGGGGCTTTTTGTTCGCCAGTATCGCGGTGTAGAACTGACGGCAGAAGGCGAGCAGCTCCTCAAGCTGTCCCGTTCCCTTACGGAAAATGCCGATAAACTTGTGCGGATCATGCAGGACCTTGGTGCCGGCCGTCATATCCTGCGTCTTGGTGTGCCCCCTGTTTTAGGAGGCTGGCTTTTGCCCCGCCTTTATACCGATTTTTTTCGCCACCATGAGGAGCTCGGTTTGGAAATCATGGAAAAGCGGCGGGCGGTCATCAAGGAAGAGTTGGAACATGAACTTCTGGATCTTGCCTTCATTATTCATACACAGCCCGTATACAGTGGATTTGAGTCCCTTTTTGTCACGGACCTTGAATCAGGAGCCCTCGTCTCCCGAGCTCATCCCCTTGCAGGGGAAAAAGTCCTGCCTCTGGCAAACCTATCTGCGGAAAAACTGGTTCTTATGCCAGAACTTTTCTTTCAGTCCGAGCTTGTAGAGGAACGCTTCCGCAAAGCCGGTCAGGAACCTCAGATCCTTTGCCGCACGTCCCAGCTGTATACCATGATCCAGCTTGTGAAAAATGGCGGGGCCATGGGTGTTGGCTATAAGGAAATGTTTCTAGACGACCCTGACCTTTGCTTCCTTCCTTTTAAGGAACCGCTCAAGATTCACCTGAGCCTCATCTGGAAGAAGCACCAGTATGCGTCGGAAGGCATGAAGCAGCTCATTGCCTTTTTGAAAAATGGCAAGGCAAGTTCCTAAGGGAGCCCTTGATTCTACAGCCTTGCAACAAACTTGGAAGATAGGATATAATATTTGTTCGTAACCAAAAAGAAGAAAGGTCTGTCATTATGAGAACAAAAGAAGAACTTGCCGGTGTGACCGCTCTTGGCAGCGGCCATACGGAATATAAAAGTACCTATGATCCTTCGGTCCTGGAAGCTTTCCCCAATAAGCATGAGGAAGCGCCTTATCTGGTCAAGCTGAACTGCCCGGAATTTACAAGCCTTTGCCCGAAAACAGGCCAGCCTGATTTCGGCCGCGTTGTCATCAGCTATATCCCGGATCACAAACTGGTGGAAAGCAAATCCCTGAAACTCTATCTCTTTTCTTTCCGCAATAACGGAGACTTCCATGAAGACTGCGTCAATATCATTAAAAATGACCTAGTGGCTCTTCTTTCGCCGAAGTATCTGGAGGTTGCCGGTTATTTCAATCCTCGCGGCGGTATCAGTATCCTCCCTTTTGCCGTCTATTACCAGGACGAATATAAAGAAATGGCCCAGCGCAGAATGGAGGCCTTTGTCCATGAGTAAGAAAGCCCTTGTCCTGTCAAGTGGCGGTGTGGATTCAACGACCTGTGTATCCGTGGCGGTTCATGAATTGGGCCGGGAAAACGTTGCTACTGTTTCCATCTTTTATGGGCAGAAACATCGCAAGGAACTTGACGCAGCCCAGAAAGTGGCTGATTTTTATCATGTACCTCATTATGAACTGGATTTATCAAAGATCTTCCAGTATTCAAACTGCAGTCTCCTGTCCCATTCGACGGAAGAAATCATCCACGAAAGTTATGAGGACCAGATTGCCCAAAATGGGGAAGGCAAGGTATCGACCTATGTGCCGTTCCGTAATGGGCTGATGCTAAGTGCCGTTGCAAGCCTTGCCATGAGTCTTTTTGAAAAGGACGATGTGGATATTTACCTTGGCGCCCACGCCGATGATGCGGCAGGCAATGCTTATGCCGACTGCAGCGAGGCCTTTACGGATGCCATGGGGAAGGCCATTTCCATAGGAACCTATGAGCAGTGTCATTTGGTGGCGCCTTTTGTGGAAGTCAACAAGGCAGGCATCGTAAAAAAAGGCCTTGAATTGGGGACTCCTTATGAATTGACGTGGAGCTGCTACGAAGGCGGTGACCGTCCCTGCGGCACCTGCGGTACCTGTATCGACCGGGCGCGCGCCTTTGCGGCTAACGGTGTCCCGGATCCCGCATTGGAGGAAAAGTGATGTATACGGTAACAAAAAGGATGGAAGTGAGCGGTGCCCATGCACTCAGGCTTCCTTATGAAAGCAAATGTACCCGCCTTCACGGGCACAACTGGATCATTGAAGTGACCTGCCGCCGGGAAGAACTGGATGAAAATGGGATGGTCGTCGACTTCCATCATATCAAGGATGTGGTAAAAAAGCTCGACCATCAGAACCTCAATGCCATCCTGTCCATGAATCCGACGGCGGAAAACATTGCCAAGTGGATCCATGACCAGGTCCCATACTGTACCAAGGTCATGGTCCAGGAATCAGAAGGGAATGTGGCTGTTTATGAAGACTGAGCGATTCCCGGTTGTGGAGATTTTTGATTCCATCGATGGAGAAGGAAAGCGAACTGGCTATATGGCTACCTTTGTTCGCTTTGCTGGCTGCAACCTGCGCTGCTCCTACTGCGATACGGCCTACGCCTGGGACGCGTCACAGGCAAAGGAATGGCTGTCTGAAGACAATCTCTTCCAACAGATAACAGCCTATCCGTGGAAACGGGTGACCCTCACGGGCGGAGAACCGATGCTCCAGCCCATCGAGACCCTCTGCCGCCGTTTAGGGGATGCAGGTTATGAGGTCAATATTGAGACGAACGGCGCGGCAGCGCTCTTTTTGGATCGTCCGGACAGGCTTTTTTATACCATGGATATCAAGAGTCCCTCGTCCGGGGAAAAGGACCGCATGCGCTGGGAAAATCTTTCCCTCCTGACGGCAGACGACGTCTTGAAGTTTGTCGTCGGGTCCGTAGAGGACCTGCGCTATATGGAAACCATCCTTAGCACCTATTCCATCAAGGCCCAAATTTACGTATCCCCTGTTTTTGGTAAGATTGAGCCTGTGGCGTTGGTGGACTTTGTCAAACATCATCAGCTTTCCCGCGTCTGCGTCCAGGTTCAGCTCCACAAGGTGATCTGGGACCCCGAAGCACGGGGCGTGTAACAAGGAGAAAAGGAGACCCCAGTCATGACAGAAACGAATTCCAAATCCCGCCGTCAGTACTGGCAGGAACGGGCTGCCGCGGCCCGCAAAAAAGGCGGCGTCACGGAAGACCTTATCAAGGAATATATGATGGATCAGCAGCAGCAGTTCCTTAGCGTCCTTGAAGAAATTGGCATGCTTGGAAAAGCTGGCAATCTGCGCAAAGCCCTTCGGAAGATTCGCCGCGTTGTGGAAAGCGCCTTGCCGGAAAAAAATGACCAGCTCATTTCTAAGGCCCTTGATCATCCGCTGGAATACCTCGTCTATCCGATTTTCTTTGCCAAGGAATGTGAAGGAAAACGCTTTACGCCGGCACCGCTTCCCATTGGTCTTGGCTACCATCTGTGGGGCGGTATCCTTATGGACCTGGGAAAACCGGAAGACGCTTATAAACGCTTTGAGCAGAGCCTGATGTGGAGTCCTTTTTCCTACGCCAATTACTATCCCATGAATCGCATCCTTGAAGGGAAGGGAGACTTGTCTGGATGGCTCCAAAATATCCGCCGCGAATATGCACAGGCCATTTACCGCCGCAATCTCATGGAAGCCTATGGGGAGCTGGCCCGTTACTACCTTGTGACAAAGAAAACGGAAAAGGCGGCTGCCATTGCAGCCTATATGAAAGCCCATCCCATCCTTGATTCCCTGCCGTCTTATTGGGACAAAGCCATGGAGGACGCTATGAACGCCCTTTCCCCCGATAGCCTGCCGGCTTTTGACGAAGTGGTGAAGGACGCAGGCCTTGGTAAGGGACCTCATGAAAGCGCTGTAAAGGCCCTCGACGAAGTGGCTGAAAGAGCCCTTACCCTTCATAATGAGGATACGGCAGAACGGGTATATGCCTACCTCTATGACTTGACGCAGGACTCGAGCTACAAAGGAAAGGCAGCTCAGATCAAAAAGCACGATCACAGTCATGAAGGCTGCCACAATCACGATCACCATTATCCTCATAACAATGATGAGAAAGGAAAGAGTCATGAGTGACGATAAGCTGATTTATTTCCATAAATATGATCATCACGACGGAAAAGAGCTTCCAGAAGGACTTTTTCACGGCCATCACCATGACGGGGACTGTGACTGCGGCTGTGGTCATGATCATGATGTGGATGGATTCCATGCCCAGATCATGGGAAGCACGGAACCGGGCCTTTTCAGTGAAGACAGCTTTGACCCCGACGAAGTGGACAATGTGGTCTTGACCCTTTACAACGAATGCGTCGATGAACTGCTTGCCATTTCTGACCTTGTCGATAAAGGTAAACTGGAGAAGGCCTTGCGCCGGGTCCGCAGACTGACGGAAATGCACAGGGAATTTTATTCGGGGGAAGAAGATCTTGATGAACGGAGTCTTGCCCTTAACACGGAAGTCCCCATTTACCGCTGCCTCAAGGACCTGCGCGGCGAAAAGGATAACCTGCTCCTCATGCCTGTGCCCCTTCATGTCATGTATTTTATGTGGGGCATGATCCTTTATAAACTAGGAAAAGAGGAAGCCGCCATGAAAAAGTTCAAGTGGGCCTGCCGCCTCAATCCTTTCCATACACTCCCTTATGCCGCCATGAACCGTTACTACGAGAAACATGGCGATAGGAAAGCTTGGCTGGACAATATCCGTCGGGAAGGAAAAACCATCTATGCAGATGGGGTTACGGAAGCTTTTGCCGAATTGGGCCGCTATTTGGCTTTTGAAGGCCGGATTCCCGAAGCACGGGCTTGCTATGAGTATGTCCTTGACTGGAATGCCGAGACGGAACTTCCCGATGCCTTTACGAAGGAACTGGCCGACCTCCTTGACTCTACAGCTGAAGTGGCCGACTTTGACGATGTGTGTGCCGAGTTTGGCTTGGAACCCGGTGCCGACTCCGAAGTCCTTGAGGCCATGGAAAAGGCCATGAAGGTTGCGGAAAAACAAAATGATTATACATCATGGGAAGCTATCCAAGAAGGCCTGTTCCTACTCACTAAGGATGAATCCTATTTTGACAAGAAATGGCATGGCTCCGACGATGATTTCGATGACGATGAAATCTATGATGAGGAAACCGATGTGCCTCTTGTTCCCTTAGAAGATGAATTCGAAGACACCTGTGATGACGGTGAAAAGAAAGACAGGAAGAAGGGAAGCGGCCCTTCTGACGATGATGAAGGTCCTTTTTAAGAAAAGATAGGTGCACAATTAAAGAAGAGCTGCGAAAAAATGAAGTACTCATTTTTTCACAGCTCTTCTTTGTTATTCTCCAAAATAAAGGTGGCGGCAGATGGCATCCATGATTTTTTCTTCCCAGATGTAGTTGCCGCTGTAGGCCCCGGCACTTCGCGGGTCGTCATCTTCCGCTATGGCTTCGCCGTTCATGATGTAGAGGAAGCCGTTTTGGGTTCCTGGTACGACAAAGACGCCGGCTAGAAGGCCATAGGCTTCTCCCGTATGGCCCCATAGGTCAAGGACATGGTCCTTGACAACACGGCTTGTGCCCGTCCCTTTGATGGGGTACAGGGCAAGACCATAGCCTTCAATGGAACCGTTATAGGTGTCGCCATTTTTATGGGCCGCGGTATAGGTCCATTGAGGGGTCATCATTTCACGGACAAGGGAGGAAGAAAGGATGCGTTTGCCATTGAAGGTTCCCTTGTTGATGAGAAGGCGCAGGACATGGGAGAGCTCTTCGTAGGAAATACGCAGACCGCCTTGGGGCGCAAAGATGGTCCCGTTGGTTCCGACTTTGTAGCTAGAAAGGCTGTAGCCGCTTGGTGCAAGGGCAGGGCTCGGCTGGCGGCCCCTGAAATCATCGACTTGGGGAATCCAAGGTCCAAATTCGTTCCAGCTGCTTCCCCTGTTTTTTCGATAGACAGTTCCTAATTCCTTGAAAGCTGCTGGTGAAAGCGTGGCAGGAAAGAAGCTGGCTTCTGTTTCAAGGTCCGTAAGGATATGGCGCTTCATATAACGGTCGAAGCGTTCTCCCGTTACTTTTTCGATGATGGTTCCAAGGACACCGTAGTTGATGTTGGCATAGGTGAAATATGTTCCTGGCTGCTGCCATTTTGACGCAAAGTGGGAGGGATGGTAGTAGCTCGTGCCCGGTTTGAAATAATCCCGAATGGGAACCGATGGCGGCAGACTATAGGTCCTGCCATCACGCAGGCTCGACGTGTGGGAAAGGAGCATACGCACCGTTATGGGAACCGTGGGCGCGTTAGGATTGCGCAGGCTGTAGCCTAGATAGTGGCTGATATCCTCGTCGAGCTGAATCTTTCCTTCCTGGACAAGCTGCATGACGGCGAGGCCTGTCACGGTCTTTGATACGGAGGCAACGCGGAAGCGGGTGTTTCTTGTTACGGGTTCATCCTTTCCCCCGGAACTTGCCCCAATATGGCGGCGTCCAGCAAAATGGGAGTAGACCTCACGGCCATCTTTGAAGACAATGACGCCAAGGCCAGGGACTTTCGTTCCAGAATCTCCAATCATGCTGTCAAGTTCCTTGGTCAGGGCCGCTTTTGATTGGGCAGAAGGCATTCCTTTTTTAAGGCCTGCCGGTACTTTTTGCCCTGCCGTCTGATAGGAAGCTACTTTCTTTACCGTTTTTTTGGATGCTGCAGTGGCCTGTGCCGTGCCCAAGGGAGAAAAGGATAGGCTGACAAGGCCCAAAAGGCCGAGAACGAAGAGTTTTTTTGGATACCATGGGTTCTTCAATGAAAAACGGGCACCTTGCTGGAAAAGGGCCCGGACACCACCTTTCTTTTTTATCGGGAAAAATGCTTTTCCTTCATTATAACGAAGGCGGACGGCAAGGACAAGGAAAGGACAGGGAATTTTCCTTTTTTGACGCATATTTTTTATAAAAAAAGATACAAAAAATATGTATAAAATGATTGAAAAGGAGAAAATAAAAGGCATCAGGGTGTTTTTATTGACGGAATAAAGAGAAAGAATTATGCTTGATTTATCAAAATAAAGTGGGAGGCGTGTATTTTTATGAAGATAACAGCCATCAAATTGGGCAGAATTTCTGTGCCGCTGCGCGTTCCCTTCAAAACGGCTCTGCGTCGTGTTGATTCCGTAGAAGATATCATCGTTGAAGTGCATACGGACACGGGGGAAATTGGCTATGGAGAAGCGCCTCCAACCGGTGCCATTACGGGTGATACGACAGGAGCCATCATTGGCGCCATCACCGACCACATCCGTAAGGCCCTTGTGGGGCGTGATATCGATGATTTTGAGGACCTGACAACAGCTTTGGACGGTGCTGTTGTCAAAAACAGCAGTGCCAAAGCGGCTGTCGATATGGCCTTGTGGGATCTGTACGGACAAAAATATCAGATTCCCGTCTATAAACTGCTCGGTGGAGCTCGGAAAAAGATTATCACGGATATTACGATCAGCGTCAATCCACCGGAAGAGATGGCCCGTGATGCGGTAAATGCCATCAAGCGGGGTTATGATACCTTAAAGGTAAAGGTAGGGGTCGATCCAACTCTTGACGTAGCCAGGCTCAAAGCCATTCGTGACGCTGTAGGAAGCGCACCCCGCATTCGCATTGATGCCAATCAGGCTTGGGCTCCAAAAGAGGCTGTCCGTCTCCTGAACGAAATGCAGGAATCCGGATTAGCCATTGAACTTGTGGAGCAGCCGGTCAAGGCCCATGACCTAGAGGGACTGACGTATGTGACGGAACGCTCCTATGTGCCGGTCCTTGCCGATGAAAGCGTCTTCAGCGCTGAAGATGCCCTGAAAATCGTGGAAATGCGGGCAGCGGACCTCATCAATATCAAGCTCATGAAATGTGGTGGTTTGACAAGTGCCCTCAAGATTGCTGCCTTGGCGGAGATCTCTGGCATGGAATGCATGATTGGCTGTATGTTGGAGGCCAAAGTGAGTGTCAACGCGGCTGTGCATCTAGCCTGTGCCAAAAAAGTCATTACCCGCGTTGATCTTGATGGACCCGTCCTTTGCAGTGAAGATCCCATCGATGGCGGTGCCGTCTTCAACGAAAAGGAAATTACCGTTTCTGACGCACCGGGCCTCGGGATCAAGGGCATCCGCGGTTTGACTTATCTTGATGTGTGACGGCGCCTGGTTTTCCTGAAGGGAAGTGGATATAATGGTCATTACGAATGGTTTTATGTATATTGCTTTTCTTATGTGTTTGGCAGGGATTCTTCTTGCCCTTGAAAAATACACAAAATGGAAGATTTTCAATGTCGTGCCGCCCCTTGTCTGGATCTATGTCCTCAATATGATTTTCTGCACCTTGGGTCTCTACCATTCCAAAGAAGTTTCCGCTGCCTATAAAGCGCTGAAGAACAATCTCCTGTATGCTATGATTTTTGTCATGCTCCTGCGCTGCGATTTCCGGAAACTTGCCAAGTTAGGCGGGCGCATGGTGGCCATCTTTCTTGGCTGCTCCCTCACGCTTTTTGTCGGGTTTATTGTTGGGTACCCCATTTTCAAGGGCTCTCTTGGCAGTGACACGTGGGGTGCTGTAGCTGCCCTGTATGCCTCTTGGGTTGGCGGTTCTGCCAATATGGCAGCCATGCAGGCTGCCCTTCCCGTAGACGCCGGCGCTTACAGCTGCGCACTCGCCCTTGATACGGTCTGCTATTCCGTTTGGATTGCCTTGCTGCTGCTCATGGTCCGCTATGCTTCCAAGTGGAACAATGCTGTAAAGGCCGATACGTCAAAGCTTCAGGCTGTAGCCGATGCCGCTGCGGCGGAAGTGGCAAAGGAAAAGAAACAGGCTGGCGGTGCGGACTGGATCTTCCTCATTGGACTTTCCCTTATTGTCTCTGCCATTTCCCAATATGTAGGGGCTTCCCTCAACGGGGCACTTAGGGATGTTGGTCTTGCGATGTTCGATAAAGGGTCCATGACGACCCTTTTTGTAACGGTCCTGGGCCTTGTCTGCGCCATGACGCCTCTTGGCAAGGTGCCGGCTGTAGAGGAACTTTCCAGCGTTTATCTGTATGCAGTTGTTTCCCTTCTTGCTTCGACGGCTTCTGTAACGGATCTTCTGGCAGCTCCTATGTGGGTGGTCTATGGGTTCTTTATCCTAGCCGTTCATGTGATCCTTATGTTCTTTTTGTCAAAACTTTTTCATTGGGATCTGTGCATGGTCTCTACAGCATCCCTTGCTAATATTGGCGGGGCGGCTTCTGCTCCGATTGTGGCTTCTGCCTATGATGCCTCCTATGCAGGCATTGGGGTCCTTATGGGCGTCTTAGGGGCTGCTGTTGGGAATTTTGCCGGCATGATCTGCGGCGCTATCCTTAAGATGATGTAATTCATTTCAAACGGGGCTGTCTATTAGGCAGCCCTCTCTTTT
>NZ_AWUR01000026.1:0-549 GCF_000468835.1 Acidaminococcus sp. BV3L6
ATCCTTGAATCGAAGCACCTTGGAAAATGCGTATTTTAGCGCGTAAGCACATCTTAGACGAGGAGAACAGCGAAGGATTCCCTCCAGCTTTATAAGCTCTTCTTCGGTTAATTTCTCATATGGTTTCGTTAAGATTGTCTTGTTGGACTTAAACATTCGGCTATGGTGACAAAGGCGCTTTTGCTCTGCTTTGCGAACGCGCTCCATGGCCCATTGGACTAAGCGGATCATATGAAAACGGTCTGCCACGATGCGCGCCTTGGGGAAGATCGTTTTTATGACTGAACGGAACTGCATAGACATGTCCATTGTGACAAATTCTACTTTTCGTCGTTCACTCATTGGAAATTGATAGAAATACTGGAGCAGAACCGGTGTGGTTCGTGCCGGAAGAATGTCCATTATACGCTTGTTTTCAGAGTCAGTGATGATGACTTGGTACTTCTGACCGGCAGCATTTCCTTTAAATTCATCGATGGAAAGCACGCGGGGAAGGTGACTGGGACGAGGAATATGGACTTCATTAAAGACACGAATGACCTGGCTGGT
>NZ_AWUR01000028.1:0-4439 GCF_000468835.1 Acidaminococcus sp. BV3L6
AAGATTGTGGTACGGAACTTCTTACGAATCGTCAAGACTTTCTTGCTCTCATAAGAATCTTTTCTCAAGCAAGAAAGACACGTAACTGCAGCGAATCGGAGCGATTTTTGCTCCGAGTATTAACATGGGGGGGAGCCAATTCTATGACAAGAAGCTCCCCCCATGTTATAATATCTCCATCATAACCTCGAAAGGAAGCTCATCATGCCATCATCCATCGTTCGTAAAGCCGTAGTCCCCGTCGCAGGCTTTGGTACGTCCTTTCTTCCTGAAACAAAGACGATGCCCAAGGCCATGCTGCCTATTGTCGATATTCCCGCCATCCATTTTGTCATTGAAGAAATCACCAAAAGCGGCATCGAGGAAATCCTCCTCATCAGCGGCCACGCCAAACGCGCCGTCGAGGACCACTTTGATTCCTCCCCGGAACTGGAGGACCAGCTCTTCCAGTCCGGTAAGACCGCCCTTTTGAAAGAAATCCGCGATATCTCCAAAGTGAATTTTCACTACATCCGCCAAAAGCAGCAGCACGGCCTCGGTGACGCCATTTTGTGCGCCAAGGACTTCATCGACGGAGAGCCCTTCATCGTCGCCCTTCCTGACGATATCATCCTAAACGACGAAGAAACGGGCCTTTCCCAGCTCCTGCACCAGTTTGAAACTACCCAATCGACCATCCTTGGCTGCTGCAAGGTTGGGGCAGGGGATGTCTCCAAATACGGCATCGTTTCAGGTGAAAGGGATGAAACTCATTCCGACCTCATCCGCGTCCATGACATCACGGAAAAACCGGTTGCTGAAAATGCCCCCAGCCATCAGGCCGTCTTTGGGCGCTATATCATTACGCCTGACGTCTTTGATTACCTGGAACTCACGCCAAACGGCCTTAACGGACAGATCCAGTTGACCGATGCCCTGCGCGCCATGAGCCATAACGAGCCCATGTACGCCTACAACATGAAAGGCCACTTCTATAACGTCGGTGATAAAATGGGCTATCTTATAGCCATTGTCGACTATGGCCTGCGCCGCAAAGACCTGAAAGATGACTTTGCCGCTTATCTCAAGGACTTTGTCTCTAAAATGGAATAATGAACATAAGAGCTATGAAGCATGCTGCTTTGTGGCTCTTTTTGTCTATCTATTATGAGATTTTTGGACTGCTATCCATCATATAAGGCGATGCTGAAAAAGTGAAGAAATGCGGCGAAAATCCCCCAAAGGAGCCCTTTTTATGATATAATATTTCTATATGTTACATTACTTTCACAAATTGCTGCAAAATTGATTCTTAATTCCTGCTAAATAAATTTTCAAAATGGTGCCTGAAACGTAAGAGAATGGGTTCTACCGGTTCGCTGCGAATCCTTGGCACTATTTTTATTGGTAATATTTCTGCGTTTATTTAGCATAATCGAGTCAATTTACTTAGCAAATTAAAAAACGAATATTTCATTTATCCCTTTTCAAATGATAAGGGGTTGGAGATGTTATGGCTAAAAGTATTTCACGAAACTATCTATACAATGTGAGCTATCAGCTCTTAACTCTATTAACACCTTTCATTACGACACCTTATCTTTCACGTGTCTTAGGCCCTGATGGAATAGGAATATATAGTTATACGACCTCTATTGTTTCCTACTTCATACTCTTTTCGACGCTGGGGCTGGCTAATTACGGACAGCGTGAAATTGCTTATCATCGTGATGATCCTTATCTCCAAAGCAGGACATTTTTTGAAATCGTTCTTCTTAGATTTATCTTAGTTGGAATCAATCTTGTTGCCTATTATTCAATTATTAGATTTTCAGTTGGAGACCGGCTAATATACTGGATTCAGGCATTGAATATTGTTGCTGTTTTATTTGATATATCATGGTTTTTTCAAGGTCTTGAAGAGTTTGGGAAGATCGTATTTCGAAATTTTGTTATTAAAATTATAAATATTGGACTGATTTTTTTATTAGTAAAAGAGTCAAGTGACGTAAGTAAATATGTTCTTTTAATAGGGATAATGAATATTTTATCTGGCATATCGATTTGGTTCTTTCTTCCTCAATATTTAATACATGTACCTTTGGGTGCGCTTCGCCCGTTCCGAAATTTAAGAGTCATTATAGAGCTTTTTTTACCGCAAATTGCAATCCAAATATACACCGTACTTGATAAGACGATGATTGGGCTGATTACCGGGTCTTCTTTCGAAAACGGTTATTACGAACAGGCTGAAAAAGTTGTGAAGCTTTCCCTTACGGTGGTTACATCTCTTGGCACAGTTGTACTTCCTCGTGTAGCGCATTCTTTTGCCAAACAAAAATATGATGAGATAAAAAAGCTCATGTTCCAATCTTACCAATTTGTTTGGTTTATCACTATACCAATGTGTTTTGGTCTTATGGGAATTGCTCAAAACTTTGTTCCCTGGTTTTTTGGACCTGGGTATGCAAATGTAGTTTCTTTGATACAAATTCTCTCTGTGCTTACCATTGCCATAGCATTAAGCAATGTTACGGGAATTCAGTATTTATTGCCAACGAATCAGCAAAATCATTTGACTGTTTCTGTTGTTTGCGGTGCAATTGTTAATTGTTTCTTAAATGCTATGCTGATTAAAAGAAATGGAGCTGTAGGTGCAGCAATAGCCTCCATTATTGCTGAACTTGTTGTAACCTTTGTGCAATTTTATTTCGTGCGTCATGTTTTTTCATTTGGGAACGTTCTAAAACTTTCAATAAAATACTGGATTGCTGGAAGTTTTATGCTTGCAGGAATTTGTTTCTTGGGAAGACATTTTGCCCCCGCTCCCATATATACCGTACATCTAATTCTAATGGGATTCCTAATTTATTCTTCAATATTATTATTGCTTCGTGATTCTATGGTCTTTATGCTTGTTAAAAAGCTACGGAGCAGTGCATTGCATAAGAACGGATAACATTTTATTTATTTAGTAATGGAAGGATATATTTTTATGGACCAACTACTTTATCAAAAATCTACGCCTCTGATCAGGGAGCTGGAAAGGTATATTTTTTTGCTTTATGTATTTACACTCCCTTTGGAAAATGTTACGAAGCGAATTACAATATCTGCAATAGGAAAAAATATATCTCAATACTTTCTTTTATTAGGAATTATTTTATATATTTATGAATGCTTTAAGTATAATTGTAAAACCCAAAAGATACTTATACGCTTTTTATTTATTTTTTCTCTTTGGCAGCTGATGTGTCTTGCTTTGGGAATTATTTATTATCAATATCCTCACTATCTTCTCATAGACAAATCAACGAAGATTGCTGGAATCTATACCTATCTATTGGAAAGGGAAATTTCAGTTAACCCCATTTTTCTTAACAAAGTATGGCAATTTTTACGCTTTTCTAAAGAAATTATTTTGACTGGTAATACCACTTTCTATGTAGTCATGACTATTATGCATCTTTACGAAAATAATTTCGAAAGAGCCTTTTACGATATTCGAAAGCCTATTTTATGTATGGTTGTGCTAATGTGCTCCTACTCTTTGGTGGAACTTGCTTGGTTAAAGTTTCATTTAGATTGGGCTAAAACCATTCTAATCTTAATTAATCCATTTTTTTATGATGTTGCTTCGAGTCATAATTGGTGGCCACCACTACTATGGAAGGGGCAACTTAGAAGTATTATGCCAGAACCTTCGTATTTTGGATATTATGCTATTTTTTATATCCCATTTCTTTGGAGTTATTTTTTTGAAAAAAAAGTAAAAATGTTTTCACCTCTTTTGCTATTACTTTTTTCTCTTATGATTGCTGCTACGAATTCGAGAACAGCTATTATATTGACAGTCCTTGAATCTGTTATTTTAATGGGCATCACATTATTAAGCTGGAATAGATATTTTATTAAACGATCTGGATTAATCTTGATAATTATGGGAATTGGTTTGTTGATTAATTTGTTTAATCCAACTGGGATTAAGATTCGCAAACAAGAATCCAGTCTAGGAAGCTACGTTAATCAAAATATTATAAGTGTTGGCAATAAAAATATGCGATCTAATTCGGCTCGTTTGGGCAATTTAATAGCACATTTGTATGTTGTCAGTGATTTTCCTATTACTGGCGTTGGAAAAGGTCTTACATCCGCTTATATTAACGACAGGCTTCCTGAATTTTCATTCACGAATAACGAAGTTCGTAATTGGAGTCGATATATGTACCAAAATGGTGCTTTAAAAAGTGGTTTTCCTGCACTTAATTTGTATGCTGATATAGCTGCTTCCTCAGGAATACCCGGACTTCTTTTATTTCTTCTGCCCTTTGTTTATATGTTCAGACGATTGATCAAGGACAAAACTTGGATTCGTAATCCAAAGTGCTTCATGCTAGTCGGTTGTTTAATTACACTTCTTGCTGCGGGTTTCAGTAATTCATTTAATGGAGGGCCAATGG
>NZ_AWUR01000029.1:0-39577 GCF_000468835.1 Acidaminococcus sp. BV3L6
CCTCTTTTCCTCGCTCCCGATGGGAAGCAATACGAAGAAGAGCCGGGACAATATGACCTTTTCCTACGGCCGCTTCCAAAACGGCCTCACTGTCCACCCCATTCATGAGGCTTATGATCATGGTACGCGAATCGGTAAGAGCGGTTACGGCCGGTAAAATGGCAGAAAGCGCCCCATATTTGACGGTCACAAAAATAAGGTCTACAGGGCCCGTTTCTTCCGCTCCTTGTACCATGGGGCGGAAAGGCTCCCCATTGATGACAAGTCCTTTTTCACGAAGCCTTTCTCCCCGCTGTCCATCCGCGATGACAGTAAAAGATAGGTCAGCCAGCCTGCTAAGCCCCCAGATAAGATAACTTCCAATGGCGCCAGCTCCAATCAGTGCCACTTTCTTGATTTCCATAGGTCAGTCTCCTTTGATCGATAAGGGGGACACCGATGAGGGGGTCCGCCGCAATGGATTCATCTCTTATCCTCATTATACAGAAAGATAGGGAAAAAAGAAAAGGACAGTCCCCTATACCCAGTCAACATTACGGTGAATTTTTCTTTTTCCAGATATTCTGAACGGAAATTTCCCGCGCTTGCCATGGGGCAACCTAAACGACCATCAAATAGACTGCTGTCACCCTTAAAAAAGCAGGCTAAGACCAATTGGACAGGGGACAAAGTGGTCTATGCATAAAAAAGTCTCCATCTGAACTCATGCAATCAGATGGAGATCCATTTTTTATTCTTGTGCTGCAGGGGATTCTTTTTCTGCTTCCGGAACAGCAGCTTTTTCTTGTTCTGTTACAAGGGGGGCCGCTTCTTTCTGGATGTTCACCAAGCGGGCGACCACTACATCAACAGAATCAACATAAAAATCGGTAAGGGCAGCCACTTCTTTTACAATGGCCTGACGCAGGTTTTCCACGACTTCGGGGATATTGGATCCATATTCAACAGCCACTTTTAGTTCAAAACTGACATGACCCTTCGTAACGGTCCCGTTTTCGTCAACGGTGGTATCACTTTTACGGACGGAAATTTGGGGAACCATCTTGTCCGTAACCCGTTTAGCCAGGGAAAAAAGGGAGCTACCTTCATTTAACGAGAGGGTCACATGCCCAAGGTCCTGGGCAGCAGCACGAACAATATCGACAAACACTTCGTCACTGATGATGGTTTTTCCTTGGATCATCAAAATCCCTCCTTTTGGCTGCGCATCTTTCAGCGAAATTCCACTTTCAGATGCTGACGATCTACAAGTTTATGATAGCGATAGCGCGGATAGCCTACGAGCAGGCAGCCAACCCCCACTTGTTTTGTTGGAATCTGGAGCAGTTCCCGCAGCGGCGCATAATCGGCCCGAAGGCAGGTTTCAATAAAGCCCATGATGGTCGTGCCAAGTCCCAAGGTCGGTGCGTACAATTCCGCATAAGCAAGGGACTGCTCACTGTTGCTGGGGCCTGTCACATTAAGGCGGCGAGCCAAAACAAAGATGAGCTGACGGGCGTTGCGTCCGATGATATCAATGCCTCGTTCACGGTACACATGAAGGACTTTTATGAAATACCGCTTTTGTGGGGATTTATTGTCAATCTGTTCCTGCATCCAGTCAGCCACACAGTCCGTAATTTTCTTGATCAGGTCCCGATCCTGAATAACAAGGTAATACATGCCCTGGGAATTGGCAGCCGTCGGAGCAAACCGGGCTGCTTCAAGAAGCTGACGGATCTTTTCTTCCGGTACCAATTCATCGCGAAAATTCCGGATGCTCCGGCGTTGACGGAGAAATTCCAGCGCCGTATCCGGGTCCAGCATGGGACGGGTGATGGGATTCATCTCAGCCTTCGGGCAGCGGGAATTGTCAAGGGCCCCCGTGGGGCACACAGCGACGCAGTGACCGCAGGACATACAGGACAGGTCATTGATACAGACCGGGCCTTCGGTATCCATTTCCAGGATACAACTCGGGCAGACCTTTGCGCACGTGCCGCACCGCGTACATTTTTCTTTATCGATTGTGATTATTCCTGCCACCTATACACACCTCAAAACTTTTTCAGTACATATCCAAAAAAAGCCGGACAACCGTCCGGCCTATTCTTTAATTGGCTCCCCGAGTAAGACTCGAACTTACAACAACTCGATTAACAGTCGAGTGCTCTACCATTGAGCTATCGGGGAATGTCTTATCAACGTTGTTTAGTATAAGGGATTGGGGCTTTCTTGTCAAGCCTTTTTGCAAATTCTTTTTTGGGCAGTGCCGTAGGAACTCGCACCTCATCCGTTAACCCCAGGAAGTCAAGGCCTCTGGAGAAAATGATAGAATATAAGGCTTTTATCATTTTAACCCTTACTATGTATTGTTAATTTTATTATATCTTTATATTATTTTGCACTCATATAATATTGATTATATGAATTCAGACAAAACGACTTTCTTTTTACTTAAAAATGAGATAAAATTAAATCATAAAATTATTATTATTAAATATCTTTTAATTTTCTTAGTTTATGTAGCTTATGTTTCATTAATTATGTCAATTACATATAATAATGTTTCATAAGCTTCTAATAATATATTATGGGGATTTTTTCTAGTAAGGCCCAAAGCCGCTTTCTGCGGCCCACATGTGACAGCGCCTTTCATCAAAAAAAGGGGGAAATTTCATATGAACAGAGCGTATAAGGTCATTTACAACAAGAAAAGACGATTGGTCCAAGTCGTCTCCGAAATCAGCGGTGGATTTACCCGTGCTGAGCGTCAGGGACGGCGCAGCCTCCTACGCGGTCTCGTTTTGTCGTGCCTTATCGGGGCAAGTCTCATCGCCGCCCCACTTCCGTCTTATGCAGCAACGACGGAAGAACAAGTCGCTGCCAATAGTGCCGCCATTGCGCAGAACAAGACCAATATTGCGGCCAACAAAACAGCCATTGAAAGCAATCAGTCTGGGATCCGCGCCGTTACAAGAACAGTCGAAGCGCAGCAGGCCTCAATTTCCGGTAAGGCGGAACAAACAGACCTAAATAAAGAGACAGCAGAACGAAAAGCGGCTGATACGGCGACAAATGAGAAGGTCGCTGCCAATAAAGCGGCCATTGATCAAAACAAAACCGATATCGCAAAAAATAAAACCGATATTGCTGCCGCACAAGCATCCCTTTCGGGAAAGGCCGATCAATCTGACCTTGATACGCTTAGCTCCAGAGTATCAGAAAATGCCACTGCGATTGGAACAAACCGCTCAAAAATCAATGAAAATCGAAGCAAGATCAAAGAACTTGCTGATTCCCTGGGATTTAAGACAGACGAAAGTGGGACCATCACGGGGCAGTCAGGGCTAACCAAATATTTCAAGACGAAATCGTCCACGTCTTCCTATACAGAAACCATGACCAAGGAAGATGGAACGACTGAAACAAAGACAACGACCATGACGGACGGTGAAGCCAAGGCGGAAGGCGGAAACTCCGTTGCCATTGGTCCGAATGCCAACAGTAAGGCCAACCAGAGCATCACGTTGGGTGATGGAGCTGTGACAAAATCGACGGCAAGCCGCGGCATCGCAATCGGTCAGGGAGCCATTACGGGGGCGACTGCTGACATGGGAGCAGACCTTGGCTCTGACACGGCAACCAATCAAGGCGGTGTTGATTCCATCTCCATTGGGACCTTGTCCAACGCCCGCGGCAATGACGCCATCGCCATTGGGCACAATGCGGAAGTTCAGAACGTGCCCATTGACGGATCCGGAACGGTTGCTTCCAAAGGAAGTCTCGCCATCGGCAGCGATGCCAAAGTATATGGAGCAAGCTACTCCCTCGCCCTTGGTGCAGGTGCCACCATTGCAGCAGATAACCTCAATGGAAATACAACAAATGAAGCCATTGCGATTGGCTATAACGCAAAGGTGAATAATAATGCGACTCACGCCATAGTGATTGGGTCCAACGCAAACGCTGATAAAGCCGACGCCATTGCTATCGGCTACAAAGCATTCTCTGAAAAAAACAGTATGGCTTTGGGAAATAATGCCAAGGCCAGCGAAGACTCTCTTGCCATAGGATTTGGTGCAACCAGCAGTGCGCCCAACGCCCAAGCCTTTGGTAATGGTGCTGTAGCGACCAGCGGCGGCGATATTTCCATCGGGAATCTCGCTGGCGTGGGATCAGATGCAAAAAGGGCCAATGTAGATGGTTCCCTCATTGCCATTGGTGTTGCAGCAGGACAAAATGTGGTAGGAACAGCAAATGTCGCAATCGGTGATAAAGCAGGTTCCAATGTCCACAGCAACTACAATGTATCCATTGGCTCCGAGGCAGGTCAGGGATTCAAAACGGAACAAACCCTGGATAATCCGCAAAATGGCTATAATGTGTCCATTGGTTACAAAGCCAATAATTTTTCTGAAATAAGCGGAACAGACACCACACAATACGCCATCGCCATTGGCGCCAATGCAACCTCCTACAGTAACAGCACAGCCATTGGGCGGGCCGCCCTTTCAAACGGGCAATATGCAATGGCCTTTGGAGATAACGCTCACGCCTATGATACGGGCAGTATTGCCTTTGGCTATAATTCCGTTGCCAAAAACGGAAATGTTGCCATTGGGTCTGGTTCGGATGCCCAAGCCATTGTTTCTGGAACGGGCTATCTAACGCAGCAAATCGCCCCTTCCAGTTATGTTTCCGTCGGGACAAGCGAAAATCTGCGCCGTATTTCCAACGTAGCAGACGGCTCTCTTGACAGTGATGCCGTGACCGTGCGTCAGTTAAAAACGGCGATGTCACCAAAAACTATGTCGATCAACAGATCAGCAACCTTAACAGCAGTATTGAAGCCCTGTCGAAAAAGTATTTTTCTGTCAGTTCCAATGAAAATACGAGCACGGGAAATAAAAGCAATGACGGAACGAGTCCAGACAACAAAAACGCCATGGCAATTGGGCCGAGGACTGCGGCTCAGGCTGATGACGCCCTTGCCATAGGCAATAACACAAAATCAACAGGAGCCGGCAGCATTGCCATCGGCTCCGAAGGGCCCATCAAGTCAACTGACCCAGGCGACAGTACCCATTTAACAGAAGCAAAGGGGGAACGTTCCGTATCCATTGGGTCGGGATCGATTGCACAGACCGATCATTCCATTGCCATTGGGACGAGAGCGACCAACTACAACCAGGTCAACGAAAATAATGAAAGTTCCAATCAAGGGAATCATTCCATTGCGATTGGTTATTATGCCGAGACTTCCGGGGACAGCTCCATCGCAGCAGGAGATCAGGCCGTTGCTGCCGGCAATGGTTCCATTTCCATTGGTAAAGAATCCGGGACGGACGCCAGCGCAACCGACTCGATTGCGGTGGGGACCAGCACCAAAGTCAATGGTTCGACATCTACCGTCGTAGGCGCTCACAACACAGTAGAAGGTGATCGAAATCATGCCTTTGGAACAGGAAATACCATGGATAACACGGGCGATGGTCCCTCTAATCCGATTTACGAATCGGGACTCATTGGCAACAATAACAAGATTTCAGCCATTTATAATAACCAAGACGAACATAAAGGATCTGTTACGGACGCTCACGCGGTAGGCAACGGCAATACCATCAGCCAGGAAAACGAAGGGTTTACTATCACGGATGTCCAGATCAGCGGGTCCAATAACAAGGTATTGGGAGAGGCCTCTCAGATGGCAGAAGCTGGCAGCCTGAAGGGCATCACGATTGACGGGTTTGACAATACGATCAAGGGGCGCAATGTGGATGACGCAGCCAATAAGACC
Source organism: Acidaminococcus sp. BV3L6 (assembly GCF_000468835.1). Classification (NCBI taxonomy): domain Bacteria; kingdom Bacillati; phylum Bacillota; class Negativicutes; order Acidaminococcales; family Acidaminococcaceae; genus Acidaminococcus; species Acidaminococcus sp. BV3L6. Next base: position 5,780 of record NZ_AWUR01000029.1, read on the forward strand.
GAGAACATCAATATTGTTGGCAACAACAACACTGTCGACATCCCCCTCCAAGGACGTAAAGCAGATATGAACAACATCCAGATCCTGGGAAGTGATGTCAATGCGACGGTGGGCAATTCCGCCTACATTGGTTCCGGCAGTTCCGCCAAAAAGACAGCCGATGAAACAACGTCCGGCGTGGGGACATACAACTATGACAGCAAGGACGCCAACTACACAACCCGCAGCGGGGAAACAGCAACATTTGCGGGTTCGGAAGCCACAGGCGTCGTTACGGTAGGAAGCGAAGGAAATTATCGCCGCGTCCAGAACGTTGCCGCCGGTCTTGTCGGTAAAGACAGTACCGATGCCGTGAACGGTTCCCAGCTCTACTATGCAACGCGCGATCATCACTATTTGGGAGATAACTCGAATCTTACAGATGACAAGAATATAGTCAATGTAGGATCTGACGGTCACATCAACATCGTCGGCCAGACGAAAGATCTTGCAGGCAATTCCGTTACGACAGAAGAAGGCCTTAAGCAGCAGCTCACCGACGGCAACATTGGTGTTGTTGCAGACAGTGAACATCAGGCCATGATTGTCAAGCTGAACAAAGATGTGGTCCTTGGCAGTGATACCCAAGACGGGTCCTTGACACTCAAGAACAATCAGGGACAGGAAACGGCCAAACTCACAGCTACGGAAGCTTCTTCCTCCCTGGACGGCAGTGCGACCATCCATCGTGCGGCCCTATCCGGAACGGCAAATTCCTCTTCTCGCCTGCGCGCCGCAGCATCTGGCACGGAGACGGCTGAATCGACCTATGCCATTGCCACCATGGAAGATGGTCTTTCCTTCATCGGCGATGACAGCACCAAAGTGGACCGGGTCCTCAATACCCAGCTCACCTTAAAGGGCGGAGCTTCGGGCACGCTTACTGACAACAACATCGGCGTCCGCAGCTTTACAGCGGATAACGGAGCTGCTGGCTTCCATGTTCAGCTTGCTTCGGATTTGACGAACCTGAACTCCGTAACGAGTCAGTCTGTCACGACTAATAACCTCACCGTCAAAGGCGGTGAATTCAAGGTCGAAAACGGGACCAACATCGACATGGACCAGAACCAGATCCACAACGTTGCGCCTGGTACAGCGCCGACCGATGCGGTCAACGTCAGCCAGCTCCGCGGCATGAACATCGATGTCCAGCAGGAATTCAACCGGGTTGATGGCCGCATCAACAACCTTGACAATCGGATCAGCCATGCCGGTGCCAATGCGGCCGCCCTTGCCGCTCTCCACCCCAACGACTTCGATCCAGATGACAAGTGGGATTTTGCTGGCGGCTACGGCAACTACCGCGGCAGCCACGCCGTTGCCTTCGGGGCTTTCTATCGTCCGACTGAAGATGTCATGTTCAGCGTCGGCGGCTCCATGGGCGGTGGTGAAAACATGGTCAATGCTGGCGTCACCTTTAAATTGGGCCAAAACAACAACGTCTCCAATTCCCGCGTTGCCATGGCAAAGGAAATCCGCGATATGCGCAAGGCGCTTGCTGAACAAAGTGCGGAAATTGCCCAGCTTAAAGCCGTCCATGGCTTTAAGATCGATCCCATGAAGAGCGAGCTCTTCCCTGACGTGGCAGAAAACCATTGGGCCTATGAATATGTGACAAAGCTTGCCGGTAACGGCGTCCTCAAAGGCTATCCCGATGGCGAGTTCAAGGGCAATCGCATGATGAGCCGCTATGAATTTGCCGCCATCGTCTACCGCATCGTCCAAAGCGGCATGGCTTCCACCGATCCGGAACTGAGCCGTCTAGTTAAGGACTTCTCACCGGAACTGAAGTACATCCGTATCGACACGATTCAGAAAGACCGGAACGGGAACCCAACCATTGAACGTGTCCGCGTAAATAAACCGATTCAGGCCGGTAAATAATCCGGGTTGGATGGGCCCCGACCTTCCCGCCCTTTCGGAAGACTGCAATTTCCCCATAAAAACAAGGCTCCGTGAAGTAAAACTACTTCACGGAGCCTTGTTTTACGTGTTATCGCTTGATTGGAAAATCAAAGAGGCCAATTTTCTCATCACTTCGCAGATAGGAAAGGTCATTCAAAAGGAAGATGGCATGTTCATCCCACTTATTGATACCAATCATCGTAAGCGACGCCGGACGGATATCAAAGGACACTTTCTTGAAAGCCACTTCATCAATGGAATAGCCCATCCAGTAGAAAAGGATATTTTGGATAGATCCTTTATGGGCGACGATGATAAGGTCTTCCGTCCCAGAAAGGACATCCTTTATCCCATCAATCGTCCGCTCATAGAACTCCCGCCGCGTCTCCCCTTCATCATAATTGCGATGATCAAGTTCGCGTCCCGTTTTTGGAGCATGGTAAAAAGCCTTTGCGGCAATGACGCTCTTGCCGGCAGCCTTTCCATTATTTTTTTCACGCAAGGCCTCAAAAAGGATCATTTCCTTGATACCAAGCGCCTTTTTAAGGATGGCCGCGCCTAGCTGACAGCGCTGCAGGTCACTTGCTGCCAAACGGGGTGGTTTCCTTCCAGCAAAATCCTTTTTGAGGACCGCTGCCAGTTTCTCCATTTGGACCTTGCCGTCTGCCGTAAGGCATGAATCAGTCCAGCCACCAGTAAGGGCCTTGACGTGATGCTCTGCTTCACCGTGACGGATGAGTAGAATCATAATGGGCCTCCTCCCAATCAGAGATACCGCTTCATGGTAATGGCCATACGACCTTTTTTGGTAGTACCGCGCACTTCAGCAAGTTCTGCCCTGCCTCGGCTTCTAAAGGAAATCACATCCCCTTCCTTGACAAGCTGGGAAGGATTTTTGGCGTCCTGCCAATTGACGCGCACATTCTGCCCCTTGATTTCCTCGGCCATGCGGGAACGGGAAACGCCAAAGCCAGCTGCCGCGACAGCATCCAGCCGAAGGGCTGAAACGGTGGCGGAAATGACCTTGACACGCTGCTCCTTTTCCTTGAGCTCCGTTAGGGGAATTTCCTTTACTTCTACCGTGGCCGCCCCGATCTGTGTCAAGTTGGAAAGGATAAAAGGGACCATGGTCTTGTCAACAACCATCTGGGCTCCCTCGTCGGTAAAGACAATGTCTCCCAAGATATCCCGGCTGCAGCCCATACCCGTAAAAGCTCCCAGAACATCGCGGTGACCCACATCATAATAACGTTTGTCCCAGGTTACAAGAAGGGCCGCAATGCAAAAATCCGGTTCACCATAAAAATCGTCCACAACATAGGCAATACGCATCCGTTCGGCATTTTGAAAGCCCCCGAAGCTCTTCATAGTAATCTGTGTATAGTTTGACGCGACAATATCGGCCACATTGATGCCATGGGGATCCATGAAATCACTGACCATATAGCGGCGATTGCGGCGGGCCTGGTCTGCAAGGTCAATAAGTTTTCCCGCCAGTTCCTCGTCTCCGCCGGCTTTAAAGAATCTAAGGATTTTTTCTCGATCTGCCATAGTTATTTCTTGAGCGCTGCACTTCGCTTCAAAACAGCATCGACAGCGTCATAGAACGCTCCTCTCACTCCGTGATTTTCAAGGGCCTTGATGCCTGCAATGGTCGTACCCCCGGGACTTGTCACCTGATCGCGCAGCTGGGCGGGGTGAAGGCCTGTCTTAAGACCCATCATGCCACTTCCTGCCATGGTGGCAGCGGCAAGCTTGATGGCAAGGGCACGCGGAAGGCCTGCCATGACACCCGCGTCAGCGAGGGCATCCATGACTACAAAAAAGTAACCCGGTCCGCAGCCACTGATGGCCGTAATGGCTTCCATGGCGCTTTCATCAACCCAAATGGCCTCGCCGCAGGAATTGAAGATGGTCCCCGCGAAGGCCTTCATGTCTTCGGTCACGGCGTCATCGGCGGTAAGGGCCGTCATCCCCATGCCAACGGCAAGGGGGGTATTGGGCATGGCACGGATGACGGCGTGGGCCGGCACAAGAGCGTGAAGCTTTGCAAGGTCAAAACTTCCCATGATGGAAAGGATTGCAGCTTCCTTTGGAAGGGTCTCCAGCATGTCTGCCGTGACAGCCTTATGGGCCATCTGCGGTTTTACAGCAAGGATGACAAGGTCAGCACCCTGTACAGCCTCTTCATTTTTTCCGTAAACAGCGGCCTTTGGATAGGACGCGCGCAGCCGGTCCTGGCTCTTTTGGGAAGGGACGGAAAGGGCAATATCGGATTCAGAAGCGACATTTCCCAGGAGCATACCCTTTAAGATGGCCTCTCCCATCGCTCCGCAGCCAATAAAAGCAATCTTTGGATTTATCTCTCCCATGGTTCAGCCTCGCTTTCACTTGTGTAATTCGTATTTTCCACGTCGATTTCAACATTTTGCGGTGCGCAGACCATGATATTGCGTCCAACTTTGCGCAAAGACCCATCAAGGGCATAGATGGTGCCACTGATAAAATCCACAATACGTTTGCGCACATCGTTATCCGTATTTTCAAAGTTGATCACCACAGGCTGGTTATTACGCAGGTAATCCGCCATTTTCTGGACCTCGTCAAAACCAATGGGTTCCACGACGACAACGCTCACGGATTTTTGCGCATGGGGCATGGCAATGAGATTGTCCCGTCCCGTATGACGTGACTCTTCATAGCGGTTTGTTTCATAACCGCGATGACTTTCGCTGCCATAACTTTTGGTGCCAAACATAGGCACGACATTGTCCTTTTTTTCATCGTCAAATTCGAATTCGTTGTCCTCTTCTTCCTTGAGGCCGATGGCACGCATGATATTATCGAAAAATTTCATGGAATCTTCTCTCCTTAAAATTTGAGGGTATAGTCGCGGGCACCAAAAAGAGCGGAACCCACACGGATTTCATTGGCGCCTTCTTCTACGGCAATCCAATAATCATGGGTCATGCCCATGGAAAGGATGTTGACATCTTTATGCTTGAGTGCGTCCCTGAGGAAAAGGAAATCCTCATACCCCGCGCGGAAAACAGGACGCGTTTCTTCCACCTGGTCCGTTGCCTGGGCAATGACCATGACGCCGCGGACACGCAGATGAGGATAAGCATCCAGCGTTTTTACAATGGCCCTGAAATCGGCCGGTTGAAAGCCACTTTTTTGGCTCTCCCCCGCTTCATTGATCTGAAGCAGCACATCCTGCACCTTGCCAACCTGTTCGGCCGCCCTATCCAGATGGGTCAAGATCTTGGCACTGTCCGCCGATTCAATAAGGTCAAAATGTTCTACCGCATGTTTAGCCTTATTGGTCTGGAGATGACCAATAAGGTGCCAATGACCTCTTTTCGGCAGGACTTCCTGCTTATGCATCGCCTCCTGGACCCGGTTTTCCCCAATTTCCGTAAGCCCTGCGTCAAGGGCCTCCGTAACCACCTCAGGGGGATGGTTCTTAGTGACAGCAAGAATGGTCACCGTATCCCCTGTCACCTTCTTTTCCTTGCGAAGAGCCAAGGCCTCATCGATTTTTTTCTGAACTGAGGCAAGTTTTTCCGAAAGCATGCACAACATCTCCTTACGAGTTTTACCTTCCACGTTGAAATAAAATGGCAGCAAGCCTTCCCGTCCGGCCATGATCACGGCGATAGGAAAAATAGTGGTCAGAGGAAAAGGTCGATACTCCAGCAAGATAAATCTGGTTTGTTGGGATCCCTGCTTTTTGGAGCATCGCTGCATTAAGGTGCCATAGATCCATCAAATAGTGATGGGGCCGCGTCTGGATAAAGAACGCTTCATAGCCAGGCGCCGCGTTACGCACCCTGTCATCAACCTCATAATCCTTGGGACCAATGGAAGGACCAATGGCCGCAACAAGGTCCCGGGGCTGACTGTGAAACGTCTCTTTCATGACAGAAACGGCCTTGGGCCCGATGGCACCCACTGTACCCCGCCAGCCAGCATGCAGCAGGGCTGCTCCTTTTTGGACGGGATCCACAATCATGATGGGTGTACAGTCCGCATAAAAAAGCATGAGGGGAAGATCCTTTTCACCCGATGCAAGGCCATCCACACCGGCAAGAGTCGTTCCAAAGTCCCTTGCCCCACGGCCAGCCTGGGCGGCATCTACCACTGCTATCTGGCTCCCATGGATCTGGGCGCAGGTCACCGTGCGGTCAAGCGAAATGGAAAGGGCGCGGGCCGCTTTTTCCCGGTTCCTTATAACAAGCGCCGCTTCATCCCCCACGTGAAGGGCCATATTAAGCGTATGGGGAAGGATGGCACTTTCCCCGCCCTCCATACAGGTAAAGGCGTTCTCAAAGCCCATTTCCCGCAAAACCGGGAAATAGCCATAGGTCACGCCTTCTTTTGTTTCATAACAGAACGTCTCCATAATCAGCCTTTCTTTGCCTTGCTGCCAGCCTTATCATCAACCGCAGCCAAGGCCTTTTCCATACGGTCGATCATGGTGCTCATGACCTTGAGGCGGGCATAGTATTTATTATTGCCTTCAACCACGGTCCATGGGGCATAAGGGGTATCAGTCCGGTAAAGCATTTCATTGACGGCATCGACATAAGCATCCCACTTGTCGCGGTTGCGCCAATCTTCTGCCGTAATTTTCCACGTCTTATCAGGATCTTCCTCACGGGCCTTGAAGCGGCGGAACTGCTCATCCGGATCAATATGCATCCAGAACTTCTGGACAATGAAGCCCTGCTTTGCCCATTCCTCTTCCATTTCGTTAATTTCCTCGTAGCCCCGTTTCCAGTCCTTTACGGGCGTAAAATGCTCCACCCGTTCGACAAGGACGCGGCCGTACCACGTACGGTCAAAGACAGCGATTTCTCCCGGTTCCGGAATCTTGGTCCAAAAGCGCCAGAGATAATGATAGGCTTTTTCGATATCATTCGGCGCACTTACAGGATTGACCTTGTACCCCAAAGGGTCCAAAGCCGATGTCAGGCGTCTGATGGCCCCGCCTTTGCCGCCTGCATCCCAGCCTTCAAAAGCCACAACCGTACTGATTTTCCGTTTGGCAAGTTCCACCTGAAGCTCTGCCAGCCGTTTCTGGTATTTTTTAAGCTTTTCATCATAGGTCTTCTCGTCCATATCCTTATTGCAGTCATAGCGCGCCAAGATGGACGGGATGGAGGGATCGGAAGCATAGGACAGCGGTGCCTGCGAGCTTTCTTTTTGGGTCTCTGCCGCCGATAAAGCCGCCTTGAACTCACTGATAAGGACATCCATGGTCTCAAGGATACCAGTCCGCACATCTTCCATCGGAATGACATGCCACGGTGCATAGACCGTATTTGTTTCCGTCAGCATCTTTTCGTAGACATTGCGGTAAGCCTTATAGTCAACACCTTCGATACCAGCCGGTGTCAGGGCTTCCCAGCGGCTTCCCAGGGAATCCTTGTCTTTGGCGATATTCTTTTCCTGCTGCTTTTGAGAAATATGGGTAAAAAGCTTGATTATACGATACCCGCCCAAATAGAGGGTCCGTTCAAAATCGTTGATTTCATGAAAAGGCACATTGTACCATTCCGCTGCCTCGTCCGGATCACCTACATCATGTTCATTGCGGAGAAAATACCAGGCACGGTGATGGATACTGATTCCGCCCATAGGGGGCAGCTCTTTCCAGAACTGGGTGAAGAAGGGACTCATCTTCTGCCGCTCCGTCGTCTTTGACGCGGAATACACCCGGAATCCGCGCGGATCAAGGGCGCTGATGACCTTGTTGATGAGCTTTCCCCGATAAGTCCCACGGAATCCCTCAAAAAGGATAATGACCGGCACCTTGGCATCGCGCAGGGCACGGCCCAAATAGCCCAGTTCCGCACTTTTCTTGTCAAACTGCTTGGCATAGGTGCCCTTGGGCGTCTTTTTAGACAAATCGATCTGATTTAACATCGGCATCGCTTCCTTTGCTGATCAGCCATTGGAGATTGATGTTCAATACTTTATTATACTGTTTTTTCCTAGGGAAAGGAAGGGTTCCCGTGGTTTTTGCTTGGTATGCAAAGTGGATCAATGATCTGCACGCGCTGCCCACGGCCGTAATCATTACAACATGCGCAATGAAAATGCCTCTTAGCTAATCATTCCTGAACCGGCTATAGGTGCAGGCTATTAGCCAGTTGCCTTCCCAGATTGTGGCCCAACATTTGACAAAGAACCTAAAAAATCCCTCTGACCCACTACGGTCAGAGGGATAACTCTATTTTTTGCTTGAAAGATAGCGCTGCACGAGGATCACGGCGGCAAGGCCGTCCATGTTTCCCGGCGGCGTGCGCATGCCCAAAGGAATGAGTTTCATGAGGCCCTTGGGAGGATGCAGCTTCCAATATAGCTGCCGTGCTTCTTCCGTGCTGTGGGCCTCATCAATGATGTGGATGGCAAGATCCGGGTAGGCTGCAAGGAGGGTCTTTTGCATGGATGCACTGGTCGTCCCATTTCCAAGGACGCATTCCGTTACGGGCACATGATCGAGGAATTTCTGTAAGGATGCAAGGAAATGCTCCATGAGGAGCACTTCACAGCGAAGGATCTTTCCCGATTCCTCACACAGAGCGGCTCCTGTCTTGTCCTTTCCTGGATCGATGCCGAGAATCTTCTTCATTCGTTTTCCTCCGCCGGACGGATGACGAACTCGAGAACCACGGGGCCTGCAACAGTCACATCCTGTTTTGCTTTTGCCGTAATGGTCACATGACCGCCCAGTTCGGAAATATGCTCGCTGGCACGGACAAGGTCACGGCTCGAGATAGCACCCACCTTCCCTGTCAGGGGATCAGGAATGACGCCACCTGCCTGAGCCATGCGGTTGACATCCTTCAAAAAGGCCATCAAGGCAAGGTCAACCTGCTCTGTATTGGGTTTGACCGTAATGGTTTGGCGCAGGATCGTATCGCCGTTATGATAGACGATGGTATTGGGGGTCATTTCCAACCGGCTGACAACCACTTCCCCGGAAAGGATGTTTCCAGCCGCACACAGCCGGACATACATGGTCCCTTTCTGCTGGGACAGCTCGTGGGCCGTTTGTTCCACAGAATCTTTGCTGAGCCAAATGACGGGCGTGCCTGGCGGCGTTCCCACCCGTTCACCCACGGCATGGTTGGCCGCATTCAGGAATGCTTCCATCTCTTTTTGGGTTTCTTCCTTACTGAGTCCTCCCTGCAGGGAACCGGAGAAAAGGATTTCCCCGCTGCGGAAGACCACGTTGCCTTCCCGGATGGTCACGATATTTTCACGGAGCTTCCGGGACTGTTCTTCCAGATCCTTGACGTCCCGCTGCAGGTTGTCACGGGCTTTTTCGGCTTCCTCGGCTTGCCGTTGGGCTGCTTTTAGACGCTGACTGGCCTCTTCATACTGGGCCTGCATGGAAGCAAGGCTGCTGCGGGCTTCTTCCATTTGGGCTTCGGCCGCTTCTTTTTCGCTTTTTGCTTGGGTCAGGGCTTTTTGCGCTTCACCAATCTGGCGGTCCAGTTCCTTGATGGTAGTGCTTTGGGCCGACAGCTCCCGTTTTGCCTCATCACGGGAAGCGGTCAGGGTCTGCAGTTCTTCCTGAAGCTTTTTCATGCCAAAAAGCGCGGTCCTAACTTCCTTGCTGCTGACGGTCAGGACGCCCATAGTCATGGCAGCAACAAGGATGCCGCTAATGATGGTCATAAGGACAGAGGTGTCATGAGGGCGCAGGCCGAATAGGCTGAGTCTTTTTTTGCCAATCTTACTGCCAAGTTTGTCACCTAAATAAGCAATGAGCCCGCCCATGAGGGCAAGGACAAGAATCAATACAATGCCAAGCATATTCGGTCCTCCCTTCTTATTGGTGTCGTAGTCACAAGGACCACTTGGGGAATCAACCCCTTCTTATCTTTACTATAGCGAAGCCTCTAAAAAGAGTCAACGGGTGACTTTTCCTTTTAGAGAAGGTTTTCTTCCTGAAGGGCTTTCAGGAGATGGACTGCTTCTTCAACCGATAAGGTCACGCCCTTTCCCATTTTACTATGATCCGGCGCCCAGTCGCGAATGTCGTACTTTGGCGTTCCGCCATTCCAGGAAATCACATTGACTTCCTTGGTCCACCCTTTCGGGCTTTTAGAAAGGACAGCAACCTGTTTGACGATTTCATAGCTGAATTCTTTTCCCGCCATCGCTTCTCCTCCTTTTTTGTCTCAGCGCCGCAGCATCGTATAGGCAGCACCAAGGACCTGGTCCACCGTAAGCTGGCGCATGCAGCGCATATCCTCGCAGTGATGCTTCATACCGCTGCGGCAGCCATCACAAGGGGGAATGGCTTTGACAATGATGGCATCTTTCGTATAGGGTCCATAAAGATCAGGATGGCTCGGTCCATACATGGCTACGATGGGGACTTTTTGACTGATGGCTACATGCATGGGTCCACTGTCATTGGTGATAATGAGCTGACAGCGGCTCATGGCAGCCGCCAGTTCGCCAATAGAAAACTTTCCCGTGGCAACAAGGGGCTTTGTCTTCATCTTGGAAATAGCAGCCTCCACCATCTCCCGGTCCATGGGTCCGCCAAAAAAGACGGTTTCATAGCCTTCTTCCTTAAGGGTATCGGCGACAGCGGCAAAGCGTTCCGGTGCCCAGCGTTTTGTTTCAACGGCACTTCCGATGTTAAAGCCCACTAGGCCCGTTTCAGGGGATAGGCCCGCCCCCTGCCAAAAGGCCTCGGCTTTTTGGTAATCCGCCTTGCCGGGGAAAACTTCCAGACCACGATGCTCCAGATGGGTCACACCCAAGCGGGTAAGGACATCAAGATACATATCGGCGGCGTGAAGGGTGCGGTCCAGCTTGATGCAGGGGTCAAAAAAACCGCGGAAAAGAAAATGACTGGCGCCCACTTTGACAGGCACCCGAGCCACGGCATCGATAAAGGAACAGCGCTCATTAGGGTGAAGGTTGATGAGAACGTCAAACTTCCCGTCTGTGATTTTCTGTCCCATGGCCCAAAGCGCCCGAAGATGATTGTCCCGCCCTTTTTTGTCGATGGTCCACACATGGTCGATATAAGGATTATGGAGAACCACATCCTTTAATTTATCATCCACAAGGTAGGTAATTTCTGCCGTAGGCGCCGCTTTTCTCAGTGCGTGGATAAACGGCGTCGTCAGCACAAGATCCCCAAGATGCATGAGGAAGGTCACGATGATTTTCTTATGGGAAAGGTCAATCATGGTTCTTTCCTACTTTCTTTTGAAATTCCTGAAAGACAACGTCCGGTGTAATGGCGGCCATGCAGGTCCAGTGACTGCAGGTTTTATTGAGGCAGCCGGCGCAAGGCTCAGGGCTTACGAGGATCACAGCTCCTGCATCCCCATAAGGACCTGTGCGGTCCGGGCGGGTCGGTCCATAAAGGGCAACCAAATCTTTCTTGAAAGCGGTTGCAATATGCAGCGGCCCCGTATCAGCACTCACATAAAAAAGTGCCCCTTTGATGAGGGCCCCCAGTTCACGAAGGCTCGTGCGGCCAATGAGATCAAAGAGCGGTTTGGGATAATTGGTCAGTTCGCGGATCCGCTCCCCCAATTTGACGTCATCAGGTGCGCCGCAAAGAACCACGCTGTATCCTTCATCCATGAACTTTTGGGCCAGCTTGGCAAAATGGCCGGCAGGCCATCTTTTGGTCTCCCACCTCGCGCCAGGAGCAAGGACAATGTACGGCGTCCCTTGAACCAAGCCTAAAGCGGCAAGCTTCTTCTCGACCGTCTCCGTTTCTAGTTGGAGGGACGGCATGGGAAAGGACACTTCCTTTACATCCGCACCCAAAAACCGTGCGACATCAAGATAGCGCTCAATGACATGATCCTTGATATGGGGTCCAATGATGGCCTTTGAAACAAGACCGCTGCCTTCCCTCATCTCCCCATAGCCAATGCGGGTTGCCGACCCTGTTAAAAGGCTCATGACAGCACTTTTGAAAAGTCCCTGCATGTCAATAACCAGATCAAAGTGTTTTTCACGGAGGGTATGACGCAAGTTTTTCAGCGTGCGCCATTTCCCCTTGAAATCCATTTTGTTAAACGCGGCCTTATCAAAATAAAGGACCTCATCAATGATGGGAGGTCCTGGAATAAAAGCGCCGAACTGGGGATGGACAAGCCACGAGATCCGGGCCTTGGGAAAACGCTGCCGCAAGGCACCCGCAAAGGGAAGCGTGTGGATCACGTCCCCGAGGGAGCTCATTTTAATGATGAGGATGTTCTGATAGTCCACGTCCATTCGCCTCGATGCGCAAGATTTTTTGCAAAAATTCATCCAGATTCCCTTCCTGGAAGAGATAGCCCGGCAGGCCTGCTGCAAGGGCAGCGTCAATATCGCTTTGGCGGTCTCCGATGAGGAAGGAGCCTTCCCGCAAAAGGGCGTAATCAGAAAAAGCCTGCAGGAGCATGCCTGGCTGGGGTTTACGGCAAGAACATGGATGTACCAGTTCCTTGACGGTCCCTTTCGTCGGGTGGTGGGGACAGTAATAGAAATGGGTGATCTGACCGCCGGCTTTTTCTATTTCCTTTGCCATGAAAGCATGAAGGACCTTCATGTCCTCTACGGTGTAGTATCCTCTTGCAATCCCGCTTTGGTTAGTTACGACAAAGACGGCATACCCCAGCTTATGGAGCCGTGCCAAGGCCGTTTTGGCGCCGGGAACCCACTGGACCTGCTCCGGACGGCTGATATATCCCGTGTCCACATCAAGGACACCGTCACGGTCAAGAAATACGGCTTTTTGTCCCACAGCCATCCTCCTTAGCGATAATAGCCATCAGATGCCTGGAGCACGCCGCAGTATTCCTTGACGGCCTCGGCAAAATCCGTAAATCCGCCATCATAGCCCGTTTGAATGAGTTTTGTCGTATCCGCCTGGGTGTAGCTTTGGTATTTCCCCTTGAGGACCTCCGGGAATGGCACATAAACGAGCTTTCCGCTGCCAAAAAAGTCCAGGATGGCCTTTGCCATATCGTTAAAAGTGTGAGCTTTGCCGGTTCCCAAGTTGTAGACACCCTTTAGTTCCGGATGCTGCCAGAAATAAAAAAGTACCTTGACGACATCCTTGACGTAGATAAAGTCCCTCGTCTGTTCACCCGGGCCATAGCCATCATATTCGCCAAAGAGCTTGACCTCGTGGTCTTGCTGCCACTGAAGGAACATCTGGCGCACCATGGAAGCCATCTTGCCTTTGTGATTTTCCTGGGGCCCGTAGACATTGAAATACCGAAAGCCTGCAATCTGGCTTTCCGCCTTGTCAAAATAGCGGCGGGCATAGTTGTCAAAAAAGAGCTTGGAAAAAGCATAGACATTGAGGGCTTCTTCACAGGCTGGTTCTTCGCGGAATCCCTTCTGACCGCTGCCATAAGTTGATGCGGAAGAAGCATAGAGGAAGGGGATCTTGCGATCCATGGCAAAGTGCATCAAGGTCTTTGTATACTGGAAGTTATTTTCCATCATATACTTACCGTTATATTCCATCGTATCGGAGCAGGCGCCTTCGTGGAAGATGACTTCGATGGGCGCATGGTTCCATTTGCCGTTTTTTACGTCTTCGATAAAATCCAACTTATCACAGTAATCCATGACCTTGAGACCCTGGATATTCTTGAATTTCACCATATTGGTCAGATTATCGACAACAAGGATGTCATCCCTGCCCTGGTCGTTCAGGCCTTTCACGATATTGCTGCCGATAAAACCGGCACCACCGGTTACAATGATCATAGTTTGCCCTCCTTCACAAGCGTAACAATCTTTTCAACAAGTCCTGTCGTGGAATAGCCTTCCTTGAAGGGCAGGATTTCTACCGTCCGTGCATATTCCCGGCCAGCCACCTCTTCCTTCTTGTAATCGCCGCCCTTGACGAGAATATCGGGGCGAATCTTTTTGATCAGTTCCGTCGGCGTATCTTCCCCAAATAAGGCCACGGCGTCGACATCACGGAGACTGGCAAGCAGCCTTGCCCGATCCGTTTCGTGGTTAAAAGGACGCGTCTGTCCCTTGAGACGGCGCACGGAGTCGTCCGTATTGACACCAATGATCAGATGATTTCCCAGTTGGGCAGCCTGCTGCAGATACTGCACATGGCCGGCATGAAGAATATCGAAGCAGCCATTGGTAAAGACAACAGTCTCTCCCGCCTGCTGCCAGGTCCTTGTCAATCGAGCCATTTCGTCCCAGGTCATGGGGCGATAGTCAAAGCTTTCCGGCTGCGAATCAGCAAGGATTTCACGAAGCAACTCTTCTTTATGGACAGGATAGGTCCCCACCTTGGAAACAACAATCCCCGCCGCCTTATTGGATAACTCCAAAGCATCAGCAAGGGAAAGCTTTCCCGAAATGGCCGCAAGCAGCACGGAGGCAACCGTATCCCCTGCACCAGAAACATCAAAGACTTCCTGTGCCGTGGCAGCTTTTGTAATGACGTCATCTTTTCCAACAAGGGTGACGCCCTTTTCCGAACGAGTGACGACCACATAGCGGATATCAAAGGTTTCGCGAGCCTGTTGGGCCAGTTCCACCAAGGCAGGCGTTACATTGGGAACAATCTTTCCTGCCGCTTCACACATTTCCTTGACATTGGGCGTAATGAGGTCGCAGCCCCGATACTTGGCCCAATCGGACCCTTTGGGATCGACAAGGACCGGTACATGGGCCGCCCTTGCCTGGGTGATGACCATCTGGCAGAAACGATCTGAACAGGTTCCTTTGGCATAATCCGAAAGGACGATCCCGTCAAGTCCCTCATCAAGATGCTTGCGGAGCCACTGGAGAAGAGCCTGTTCCTCATCGGGCAGGAGATCCCCCGGTTCCTCGAAGTCAAGACGCAGCATCTGCTGCCGCGCGCCAATGATACGCATCTTGGTAATGGTACTGCGTTTTGGGGAAGCAATGAGGCCGCTGTAATCAACCCCTAGCTCCCGCAGTTTCTTCTCAAGGACGCGGCGGTGATCGTCTTCACCCGTCATGCCCGCCACATAGACCTGGACCCCCAGGCCTGCCAAGTTTGCCGCCACATTGCCTGCACCGCCCAAGACGGAAGTCAGGCGTTTTACACGCGTGACGGGAACCGGGGCCTCCGGGGATATGCGGCGCACCTCCCCATAGGCGTAGCGATCGAGCATAACATCACCAATCACGGCAATGCGCAGATGCGTAATTTTTTCGGTCAATAATTCAATCACAGATTGACTGTTCATTCCCATTCCACCAATTCACAAAGGATATGGCCCATGATTTCATGGATTTCCTGGGCCCGGGCCGTATTTTCCGTAGGGACGGCAAGAAGGATATCACAGAGTTCCGCCATCTTGCCCCCGCCTTTGGCAGTAAATCCTAAGGTACGGATGCCCATGTTTTTCGCCATCAAAATGGCTTCTACCACGTTTTTGCTGTTGCCGCTCGTGGAGATGCCGACCAGAAGGTCCCCTTCCCGTCCCAAGCCTTCGACCTGACGGGAAAAGACGCGGTCATAGCCGTAATCATTACCGACAGCGGTCAGGATTGACGTATCCGTCGTCAGGGCAAGGCCTGCCATACCAGCCCGTTCCTTTTGGAAACGGCCTACGATTTCAGCCGCCCAATGCTGGGCATCGGCTGCGGAACCGCCATTGCCGCAAAACATGATCTTGTTTCCTGAAAGAAGGGTCATCTTCATAAGTCCTGCCGCGTCTTCCAGGTCCTTCATCAGCTTTTTGCTCCCCATGACGCGGTGGACGAGCTTTTCATGTTCAAGAAAACGGCCATCAATGAGTTCACGTGCATTACCAGCGGAAAAGTTCATATTGTACACTCCATTCATCATCGCCGCCTTTATAGCGTTTGTCACGATATTCAAAGGTCAGGCGGAAACAGCAGAAATCGTGTCTCCATCTCCAGATATACTCATAAACATTGTGACCGGCCTCGTCATAGCGCGTCATGAACGTCACATTGTCACGAGGTGTAAAGGTCTTGGAAAGACCAAATTGGACTTCCCGGTCCATATCGGGACGGCCATAGTCAAAGATGGAAGCCTGCCGCTTTTCCCAATAGTAACCCAACCAGGTGTCAAACCCAGCACCCAGATTTTTGCGCAGGGTTGCCGAATAAAGCCAGGTCTTACGGGTAGAATCCCGTTCGCTCTCATTGATCCATTTGCGGCCCACACCAAGACCCAAGGTCAGGGGGCGGTCGCCATGGATGAGGGTAATGGGATCATGGTTCAGGAAGACGGCATATTCCGTGTGCCAGCTCTTGATTCGGTTATCCTTCCAGAGCCCATGGCTTGCGTAGGCAGAATACGAAAGGGGCAGGGAATCGGAAATCCGGTGTGGCTTATACCCCACCTTGATATCATGCATCTTGCGGATCCAGTTGTTGTTATCGTCCTCGTCAAAGCCTTCCATATAACGGACATAGTAATTCCGTTCGTCCTGGGTATCCGTAAACATAGGACGCCAACCAATCTTGGAATAGTATTTGATGTCCGCGTCCAGCGTGTTATGGTCACTGAAATCATAGGAATAATTGTAACGCAGCTTGATTCCCTGATCTTCATCATAGCCGATATGGGGCACAAAGCTCTGCTTGTTTTCCCCATCGTTCAGCCGGTTGATCCAGCGGTCGCGGCTATAGATGTGCTTTCCCTTGAGGTAGACCTTGACCCCATAGGCTATGATCTTGTCATTGGGGTAGATGACCACATGATCGGCCCTAACTTCCAGGCATGGCGGATGCTCTACAGCAGGGCAGCGCGTTACGGATGCCCCTTGGTCTAGGTCCACATGATCTTTATAGATGTGGGCAATATCCGCCTTGTAGAGGTCATCCCCGTTCGTTCCCTTCATGTTGCGCACGGTCCCGGTCTGGGTCTTGAAATTATAATGGCCCCAATCGGAATCAGTCGTGTTGGGGGGATCAATCATGCGGCCCCCTTGGAGCAGGTACACATCGCCTGTAAGAGCATTGCCCCGGGCTTCCGTCGTATAAAGCCGCTGCGTGCCCTGATAGAGGCGCACATTGCCGCTGGCTGTAAATTCCCCTGTATCGGAGTGGTACAGGACATGATCCCCATAAATGGTGATAGGCAGATCGGACTCACTGGCCGCTTTGTCCTCTCCCCGCTCCTGACGGGCCTTCTTTTCTTTTTCACTTTCCTGCTTGGCCTGAACCGCCTCTTCCGCAAACTGGTCCGGTTCATCCTGGAGTTTGCGGATGGCTTCTGCTTGCGCGGCCCGTCGGGCCACATCATCGACGGTCTGCGGCTCATAGGCAGGACCGTTTTTAGTGGCAAGGGGCTGGCCGTCATATGCCCTAGCGGCGTAGGCCGCACTCGGCATGCATACCATCATGGTAACGAGTAAGGCAAGTGCCTTTTGGTTCATAAGGGATATCCTCCACTCAATGAAATTTCCGCAATGCGGCGCATGAACTATGGAAAAGGGAAAAATCACTTCCCTGATTGGTCATACTTCTCTTTATTATATCATAAAATGGAGCCAATGAAGCGGGCGCCTAAAAGAAAACAGCGCCAGATCACTGGCTCCAGGATAAAGAAAAACCGCTGCAAGAGCAACGGTTCTTCCCTCATTTTATTTTCCGCCAACAGCTTTGAGGACGTCTTTGGTGATGTCCGTGCCGCCGTCAACAACAGCACTGCTCGTCAGGACCGTGGAAAGACCGCGTTCCTTGGCAACTTTGCTGACTGCCTTCAGAATCTTTTCACGGATCGGGTTGAAGAGTTCCTGTTCCCGTTTGGCAATGCGCTCGGTCAAGGTGTTGTCCAAGGCCCGTTTGCCGTTGTCATCAAGGCTGGGAGCTTTTTCCCGGAATTCCTGCTGTGCCTTCTGCTGTTCCAGATTCAGGGCAGCACGAGCACTGGCAAAATCAGGGTGATGGGAAAAGACCGTGTTAAGGTCAACATACCCAATGGTTGCTTCGGCAGCAAAGGCCGTTGCCGGAACCATGGCGCCAGTATACCCAAGGCATACCAAAAGGGCAATGACGACTGCCATGAATTGCTTTTTCAATTGAATCATCCTTTCTTCATGAAGCGTTAATTGAACGACTTCCTGCATTATATCATGTCAAATATTGCCATGCAAGGGAATGTACAATTTCCAGACCTCATTGCTTGCCGCGCCTCCAAATGCCCAATTGACGGGATGAAGACGCAGTCATCTTCTGACAGGATGACTCCAGAAAAAGTGAATTTTTTGGAAACAAAACCGCCGAACCATCAGCGCAGGACAGCCTTAGCGAATAAAGTGGGTCCAGACCTCCCGCTTTGTTCCAGGCAGCTCGATGCCGGCTTTTTTGCCTGCTTCAAGGCACTTCAGAAGATAGGCCATGTTCTTACCTAGATTGCGTATCGTCTGGAGCCCTTCCGCATCTTTGAGGATGTCCCCGGCAGCAAGGCCATGGCCCACATTCCAATAGGTAGAGCTGACAACGGGCATTTCAGCAATGGTAAAATACTTATTCATAACATCAACGCTCGCTGTCGTGCCGGCCCGTCTTGCCACGGCAATGCTCGCCCCGGGTTTTAGGCGAAAGATACCGCCTGCGGCATAAAAGACACGGTCCAAGAAGGACAAGACGCGCCCCGTAGGATGGGCATAATAGACAGGCGTGCCAAAGATAAACCCGTCGGCTTCCTTTGCTTTTGCAATGAAGGCATTGACCGGATCACCTGTGAAGATACATCCTTTTTCCGTACATTTTCCGCAGTCGATGCAATCCTGTATGGCCCCAGACCCGATTTGAAACAGCTCCGTTTCGACGCCTTCTGCCTCGAGGGCTTTTGCCGCTTCCTCAAGAGCCAGTGCCGTATTGCCATTTTGATGATGACTGCCATTTAACAGCAGGACTTTCATATAATCTCTCCTTATACATTGAAAAACTGCTGCAGCCTTGTGCAGCAGTTTGTAGATCAGTTTACTCAGGCCAGTTCGTAACCGGCTTCGCTGATGACGGATCTAAATTCATCCATGGGGATTTCACGGGATGCTGTTACCTTTGCGGTTCCCTTTTCCAAGTTTACGTCAACAGCAGAAACGCCGTCCATGGCAAGCAACGCATCATGGACATGTTTCTGGCAGTTAGCACACATCATTCCTTTGACGTTCAATATCTTTTCCATATTATTTGGCTCCTTCCCAAGAACCATGGGCTCATTTCATGAGTTTCTGCATGGTTTCACAAAGTTCATCAACGACGGTATCATCCCCGGCACGGATATCGTTAACCACACAGGATTTGATATGATCACACATCAGCTTGCGATTGAACGCATTGAGCCCACTGTTGATAGCACTGACCTGAGTCAGGATATCCACGCAGTAACGGTCTTCTTCAAGCATCCGTTTGAGTCCCCGCACCTGTCCCTCAATTCGATTAAGGCGTTTGATGAGATCCTTGTATTCCCGGCAGTCTTTATCCCTTTCGGTTTTTTCGTTCATCATAGTACTATACCTCCGTTACGTATATAGTATTCATTTTCTTCCAATCTGTCAAGCCCTCTTTCAAGACCAGCCCCCTCAGGACGAAAAAGGCCGCAGGAAGCCCGAAAGGGTTCCTGCGGCCTTTTTCTTAGTCGCTGAGGACTTCGATGCAGCGATGGCATAAGGTCGGATGGTCCGGATCCTTGCCAACGGTGGGATCATAGTTCCAGCAGCGTTCGCATTTTTCACCTTCAGCGGCTGCGACAGCCACGGTCAGGTCGTCGCGCTCAGTCTTCATCCCGCTATCTGTGCCTTCATGGATAGCAGCCTGGGAAACAATGAGCAGGGTTGGCAGGTCCTTTTCCAAGGGCTTCAAGAGCTCATAAGCTTCACCCGTGGCATAAAGGTCGACCTTGGCATCAAGGGAGTGGCCGATGGTCTTTTCCCGGCGTGCATTTTCAAGGACCTTCGTGATTTCGCCGCGAATAGCAATGAAGTGTTCCCATTTTTCCATCTTGGCTTTGTCCAGATATTCTTCATGGAGTTTCGGCCATTCCAGCATAAGCACACTTTCCGGAGCGCCTGCCGGTTTTTTCATGAACTGGTACACTTCTTCCATGGTAAAGCTCAGAATCGGAGCGAGCATGACGATGAGGTCGCTGAGAATCTCGTACATGGCCGTCTGTGCACTGCGGCGCTTCTTATCATCCTTCTTGCTGGCATAGAGGCGGTCCTTGATGATATCAAGGTAGAAAGAGCTCATGTCGACAGTGCAGAAATCATGGATAGCATGGTGGACGACATGGAAATCATAATTTTCATAGGCTTTCTCGACGTCTTTTTTGAGTTCCTGGAGACGCATGAGGGCCCACTGGTCAAGTTCTTCCATTTCGGCAAAAGGAACCTTCATGGTTTCAGCGTCGAAATCAGACGTATTGCCCAAGATGTAGCGGATGGTGTTGCGGATCTTGCGGTACACTTCGGAAACGTGTTTGATGATTTCCTTAGAGACGCGGACATCGCCTTTATAGTCCGTGGAAGAAACCCAGAGACGAACGATATCGGCACCATAATCCTTGATGATGTCCTGCGGGGCAACGGTATTTCCGAGAGACTTGCTCATCTTGCGGCCTTCCCCATCAAGGGTATAGCCGTGGGTCAGGACGGCACGGTACGGAGCCTTACCCGTCGTGGCAACGCTTGTCAGAAGGGAAGACTGGAACCAGCCACGATGCTGGTCGCTGCCTTCAAGGTACAGGTCAGCCGGCCAGGTAAGACCGGGGAAATGGTTGAGGACAGCGCGATGGGAAGACCCGGAGTCGAACCAAACATCCATGATGTCCGATTCCTTACGGAAGTGGGTACCGCCGCATTTGGCGCACTTCGTACCTTCCGGCAGCAGTTCTTCTGCCGTATGGGCCCACCAAGCGTCGCTGCCTTCCTTTTCGAAGATGGCAGCCAGATGACTGATTGTATCAGGGGTGATGAGCGGTTCTCCGCAGTCTTCACAGTAGAAGATAGGAATAGGCACGCCCCAGACGCGCTGACGGGAAATACACCAGTCATGACGGTCACGGACCATATTGTGGATACGGGCTTTACCCCAGCTCGGGATCCACTGGACATCATTGTCAATGGCCTTCAATGCATCTTCACGGAACCCATCAACAGAGCAGAACCACTGTTCCGACGCGCGGTAGATGATGGGGTTCTTGCAGCGCCAGCAGTGGGCATATTGGTGATGGATACTTTTCTTGCCCAACAGATGGCCCGTTTCCGCCAGATGCTTGATGACAAGACCATTGCTATCAAAGACAAAATGACCTTTGAAGGCTTCCCCGGCTTCATCGGTATAACAGCCCTTTTCATCAACAGGGCAAAGGATATCAAGGTGATATTTAAGGCCTGTCAGATAGTCAACATCACCATGACCAGGAGCGGTATGGACGCAGCCCGTACCAGTTTCCAGGTCAACATAGTCACCCAGGCAGACGAGGGATTTACGATGGTTATATTCCGGGAAAGGATGTTCACATTCCATGAATTCCATATCCCGGCCCTTCGTTGTTCCAAGGACCTTACCAAAGATGATGCCGCATTCCTCAGCAACTTTCTCGACAAGTTCACTTGCCATGATGAGGACTTCATCCCCGTATTCAACCCAAGCATATTCAAAATCAGGATTGACCGTAACAGCGACATTTGCTGGGATGGTCCACGGTGTCGTCGTCCAAATGACCATGGATGTCTTCTTGCCCTGTGCGCCTTCCGGTGCCTTGTCCTTTGCATCTACAAGAGGAATCTTCACGTAGATGGTCGGAGTCTTTTGGTCTGCATATTCGATTTCAGCTTCCGCCAGGGCTGTTTCGCAGT
This sequence comes from Acidaminococcus sp. BV3L6, assembly GCF_000468835.1. Classification (NCBI taxonomy): domain Bacteria; kingdom Bacillati; phylum Bacillota; class Negativicutes; order Acidaminococcales; family Acidaminococcaceae; genus Acidaminococcus; species Acidaminococcus sp. BV3L6. The sequence goes on from NZ_AWUR01000029.1 coordinate 27,559, forward strand.
GCGGACACCAATAAACGGTCTTCTTGCCTTTATAGATATAGCCTTTGTGGGCCATTTCCCCAAAGACGCGGATCTGTTCGGCTTCAAAAGCCGGCTTCATGGTGATGTAAGGATGATCCCAATCGCCTTGGACGCCAAGCCGTTTGAACCCTTCGCGCTGAATATTGATCCATTTCAAGGCATAGTCATGGCACATCCTGCGCAGTTCAAGGGCGCTGAGTTTATGACGGTCAACGCCCACTTCCTTGAGGCAGGCATGCTCAATCGGCATCCCATGCGTATCCCAGCCCGGTGTATAGGGGGTATCAAAACCGCGGGCATATTTATACTTCAGGATGATGTCCTTGAGGATCTTATTGAGGGCATGGCCTAAATGGATCTTGCCATTGGCATAAGGAGGGCCATCGTGAAGAATGAACTTTTTATGTCCTGCGTGGGCCTTCAGTTTCTTTTGATAGATACCCTTCTCCTTCCAGAATGTTAAAAAGTCCGGTTCCCTTTTGGGAAGCCCTGCGCGCATAGGGAAATCTGTGGCAGGAAGGTTCAGCGTGCTTCCATACCCTTCATTTTCTTTTGACACTTGCTCCACCTCCAAAAAATAAGACCCCGTCCCCTAAGGGACGAGGTTTAACCCGTGGTACCACCCTCATGACAGGCTTATCCTGCCACTTTGTATGGGATAACGGCCATAAGACGGGTCATTCTACTGTGATTTCGATGACCAGCTCCGGAGTGATCTTCTTTCTCATTTCCTTCTGTCCAGGCTCACACCCTCCCCGGATCGCTCTGCCAGAAATGGGAAGTACTGTCTCCCTCATTGCATTGTCGATATACGCTGATATTATACACTCACGGTCTGGGTACGTCAATCATTTGGGAAAGGAGAAAATCAGTTCCGTCCCGGATCCTGCTGCACCATGGCTTCATAGAGCAGGATGCCTGCAGCAACGCCGACGTTAAGGCTTTCCGCTTCCCCCAGCATGGGAATCTTGACGCGGGCGGCACTTTTTTCCAAGAGACTGTGAGAAACCCCTTCAGCTTCACTGCCCATGATGAGCAGCGTCTTTTGGGGATATGTGAAATCCCGCAAGTCAGCGGCGCCATCTAGGGCTGTTGCCACCAAGGTCCAACCTGCCTTTTGGGCAAAGGTCATAAGGGCGTCTTCCGTGATTCCCGTAAAGACCGGGATATGGAAGAGGTTTCCCATGGCTGCACGCACTACCTTGGGGTTATAAAGGTCGGCACTGCCAGAAAGCAGGATAACGCCTTGGGCATTCATGGCCCGTGCGGTACGGATCATGGTTCCGACATTTCCAGGATCATGGATTTCGTCAAGAACCAGGATCAGCCCCCTTTCAGGATGGACCGTTTCAAGGCTCCTTTCCTTAAGGCGGACCAAAGCGGCCAACGATTGGGGCTCTTCCGTTGCCGTCAGTTTTTTCATGATGTCCCCAGTCACTTCATAATAGGGAATGTCTGACCCTTGAGCCTCTTTTTGGAAATCCTCAGGAAGATCCGTAAAAAAGTAAGCCGTCACGGTCCACGAAGACGACCGGACTTCCCGTACAGCACGGACCCCTTCGACGAGAAATAGGCCTTCCCTAAGGCGGTACTTTTTTTGCTGCAGGCTGGCGGCCTTCTTCACCGTTTCGTTCTGGAGGGATGTGAGACGTTTGATCATAGTTCCTCCCTCAGCTTTTCAATATCTTTCTGGGTGCCGATGAGCACCAAGATGTCTCTCGCAATAAGCGGTTTTTGCGGATCCATGCTGATTTCCGTCTTTTTATCAGGGTGCTTGACGGCTACGACATTGACGCCAAAACGACGTCTTACATCAAGGTCGACCAAGCTCTTGCCGACAGCCCCAACAGGAGCATCCAGTTCAACAAGGCAAATGTTGTCGGACAGTTCCACAAAGTCGAGGATGTTGGTAAAGCCCAAACTGTGACCAACCCGCCGCCCCATGTCCCGTTCCGGGAAGATGACGGACGTGGCGCCGATTTTTTTGAGCATCTTTCCGTGGATTTCGGAGGAAGCCTTGGCAAGAATGGTCGCCATACCGGCTTCCTTAAGGATCATGCAGCACAGAAGGCTTGGTTCCAGGTCCCCGATGGCAATGATGGCTGCGTCAAAGTTCCGCAGGCCCAGACTCTTGACCACCGTTTCATCAATGGCCTCACTGACAACAACATGGGTCAGCTTATCGGCCATTTCTTGGACTACTTCTTCGTCATGATCAATGCCCAGGACCTCATGGCCCATTCCGACCAGGGTTTCCGCAACGGACGCGCCAAAACGCCCCAGGCCCCAGACAACAAACTGTTTCTTTTTGTTCATAGTTATGCTCCTAGCCAATGATGATCTTTTCTTCAGGATACCGGATCAAGGCTTCCCTGCGGCGAGCCGTAAGGGCCATGACAAACGTCATGATGCCTACACGTCCGGCATACATGGAAAGGATCATGATGATCTTCCCGCCTGCCGTAAGATGCTGGCTAAGTCCGCTGGAAAGTCCCACCGTCGCATAGGCTGAAACCACTTCAAATAGGGCCTCCACAAGGCTTGTCTCCTCTAGATACGTAATGCCAATGATGGCAAGAAAGATCCAGATGATGGACAGCGTGGTAATGGCAAAGGCCCGATGGATAGTCTCCTGGTCAATGCGCCGCCCAAAAATGACACACTCCGGCTTCTGAAAAAGCACTTGATGCGCGGAAAGGATCAGCAAGGCAGCCGTTGTCGTCTTGATGCCGCCGCCCGTTGATGCCGGGGAAGCTCCAATGACCATGAGGAGCACCATAACAAGGATCGTTGAAGTGCGCATCTGCATCAGGTCAAAGGTATTGAAGCCTGCCGTACGGGCAGAAACGGACTGGAAGAAACTGGCCATCCATTGGTCACCGACCGATAGGGTTCCAAGGGTCCTTCCATTGTCAAATTCCATGACCTGGATGAGGAGCGTCCCAAGAGCGATCAGGGCCACTGTCGAAACAAGGACGAGCTTTGTATGGAGCCGGTAGTTCCGAAAGTGCCGGGTATGGACCACGTCACTCATGACGGCAAAGCCTATGCCGCCCAAAATGATGAGCAGGGCAATGAGGCCGTTGACCACCGGATCATGGACATAGCCCACAAGGCTCTGATAATTGCCAAAAAGGTCGAAGCCAGCATTGCAGAAGGCGGAAATGGCATGCCAATACCCATAATAGATGCCCTTGAGGCCAAACTGCTGATAAAAACGCAGGGCCAGGGCCGTTCCAAGGACCCCTTCCACAACAGCCGTATATTTGGCCACGCGCAGGCTCATGCGGACCACGCCGCTCATATCATTCTGGTTGAGTGAGGCCTGGATCAGCATGCGGTCCTGAAGATTGATGCGCCGCCCCAGGGCAACGGAAAAAAGCGTGGCAAAAAGCATCAGGCCCAGTCCGCCCAATTGAATGAGACCAATGATGACCAACTGACCAAAAAGAGAAAAAACCTTTCCTGTATCACAGACAACAAGACCTGTGACACAGGAAGCAGAAGTCGCAGTAAATAAGGCATCAAGAAAAGGCATCCACATCCCATCCCTATGGGAAATGGGCAGCATCAAAAGGAAAGCGCCTGCAAGGATCAGCCCCAAAAACGTCAGGGCAACCACTTGATTAGGAGAAAAATGTTTTCCTTTCAGCAAAGAAGGTTACCTCCGAATCATCTCGCCCGTAATTTCACGGAGCGTAGCTGCCCCGCACATTTCCATCGTATCCTTGAGTTCAGCCCCCAATTTATCAACAAGGCAGCGTACGCCTTCCTTGCCACCGCCATAAACAGCATTGACAAAAGGTCTGGCAATAAGGACGGCATCGGCGCCCAGGGCAAGAGCCTTGAAAACATCAACGCCGGTACGGATCCCGCCGTCAACAAAGATTTTGACCTTGCCGCCCACAGCAGCCGCGATTTCCGGCAGGACTTCGGCCGTAGCAGGGCTCTGGTCCAGGACGCGTCCCCCGTGGTTGGAAACGACGATAGCCGCAGCGCCCGCTTGGGCGGCCTTGACGGCTCCTTTGACGCTCATGATGCCCTTGACGATGAAAGGCACGTCCGTGAGGGCAATGATTTCTTTCATTTCTTCCACCGATTTGCTGCCAGCAGGCGGCACAAATTTTTTAAGGAAGGGAAGGCCAGCTGCATCTACGTCCATAGCAACCGCAAGGGCTCCCGAAGCCTTGACAAGGTCCATTTTTTCCCTGATCATCTGCATGTTCCAAGGTTTCACCGTCGGAATGCCCACACCTTGGCAGTCCTTGATGGCGTCCGTGGCCCCGCGCATGACTTCCGCGTCCATGCCGTCGCCCGTAAAAGCAAGGATACCTGACTCAGCACAGCCCGGGACGAGCTGGGCGTTATAGGTCACATCATTATATTTATCACTGTAGTGCATGGCAACCGCACCAACAGGACCGGCAAAAAAAGGATAGGCAAAAGAATGTCCAAACAGGGACAGACGGGTATCCGTTTCCCTTTTTTCGCACAGCGTATCCATGACGACGCGGACTGTCTGCCAAGCCTGATAATTGCGGATGGCTGTGTCCCCTACCCCCTTCGCGCCAGGTCCAGGGATGGTATTGCGGCAGGCAACGCCATTGCAGATTGGGCAGCCATGGCATTTGCCAAGGCATTTCCGTGCATTTTCAACAAGTTCTTTATAATCCATGAAAATAACCCCCATACAGTAAAGTATACTGTTATCATTATACCACAAGGAACACTTTTCGCTTCAAAAACGCCGGTGTCCGGCTCCTCTATTTTTGCGTCCTCAAATAGGCGATGTATTCATTTCCCCAGGTCTCGATACTGCTAAGCACGGGGCCAAAACGGCGGCCCATATCCGTGAGAGTGTACTCCACTCGGGGCGGGACCTCGGCATAGACATGACGCGTAATAAGACCGTCCTTTTCCAGGGCCTTTAACTGAGAAGCAAGGGTTGCGTGGGTAATGCCCGTTGCTCGTTCCAGCTCGCCAAAGCGTTTTGTTCCATCATAGAGCTGATGGAGCAGGATAATGGCCCATTTGCCCTGCAGGAGCCGCTGGGCAGTCACAAAGGGACAGACCCCAAAATCATCGTGTTCCATGGCATTTCCTCCCAAAGGTCAAGCAATTCATACTAAGTCAGTCAAGAAACCGTTCTTGTTTTCATTATAGAGCGGGATTATAATCAGAGCAAGTTCAAAAAATAGCGTTTTATCGAAATGATAAAGGAGGTCTCCCCTATGAAAAGAATGCCTGCATTATTTATTGGCCACGGCAGTCCCATGTTGGCTTTGGATCATAATGAAATGACAAAAACCTTGACTGAACTAGGCAAAAGGATCATCACGGACTATGGCCGGCCCAAAGCGATTGCCGTCGTTTCCGCCCATTGGTACAGCCGAGGCAGCTACGTCAACGCCGCGCAAAAACCGGAACAGATCTACGATATGTACGGGTTCCCCCAAGCCCTTTATGAAGTCAGCTATCCAGCTTTGGGCGACCCGCAGACAGCCCGCCGCATCCATGATCTTACAGGGGCCGTCATGACGGAAGACTGGGGCATCGACCACGGGGTATGGACGCTTTTCGTCCATATGTTCCCTGATGCATCACTTCCGGTTGTTCCCCTCAGTGTCGATGGGACCCTTTCCCCTCATGATCAGTACGCCTTTGGAGAAAAACTGGCCGCCCTGCGGGAGGAAGGCATTGTCGTCGCAGGAAGCGGAAACATCGTCCATAACCTGATGCAGACGGACTGGAATAACCCCCACGGTTCCAAAGAGGCGGACGAATTCGACGCCTTTATTACGGAAAAGGTCCAGGAACGCGATGATGAAGCAGTTCTCACCTATCGGGACCACCCCCTTGCTTCCTACGCGGCACCCACGCCGGACCATTTTTTGCCCCTTCTGTATCTTTTAGGGGCATCCAAAGGGGAAACACCGGAAGTCTTTAACCACATCCGCAACCTGGGCAGCATCTCCATGACAAGCTATCTTTTCCCCTAAGCGCAGAAAAGACCGTGAAAAGAAGCGACTTTTCGCTTTTTTCACGGTCTTTTTTTATTTCATTTGATCATATCCAGGGACCAAATAATCGGTCAGGTACCCCACCTTGAATTTTCGGGGGTCGTCTTCCCGCAGCAGTTCATTCTGGGTGAGGACGATATCCAGCGCCTGCGGAGTGAAACGGGCTGTACCGCTCATGTGCATGATGATGATGGAACCCTTGCGGACCCTTTGCCGAGGCGTATAGATTCCTGCCTTGATGGCCCCCACCAATTGGGAAAGGCTGTGGGCGGCATAATCCTCGGTACTTTCATAGCCAGAGACCAAATAGGTATAGCCTGTGTTGAAAAGCGCCTTGGCTCCGTTCTCGCTTATGGCAAGGGTGGGCGGACGAAAAAGACGGGAAAGGCTATAGCGGCCGCCGACCTTGACATCTCCTACGGTTTCTGCCAATTTTCGATAGGCCTCAGCCACATTTTCCGCATAGGCTTCTGGATTTTGGGATTCTACGATTTTTCCCTTTTTATCCCGAAAGGCCATGGCGGCATGAAGGTCCGTATGGCTTCCAATGGTATGCCCTTCCTCTGCAATGGCCCGTAATAGATTCGGATTGCTCGGCATGTAGCGCGTAATGATGAAAAAGGTGGCCGGCACCTTATGTTTGCGAAGGACATAAAGCAGCTGATTGATGGTATTGTCCGTCCCCCAATCATCAAAGGTCAGGAAAATGGTCCTTTCAGGAGCCGTCTTGATGACGCCGCTTTTATCGGCTTTGCGGATCACATCCTGATCGAGGCCGTACATCCGGTCCTTATCGTCAACTTGCGGCGCGCCGATATAGTGGGACAAAAAGACCTTGGAAAAATTATGCTGGTCCACAGGGTAAGCAATGGTTCCCGGCTGGAGGGCCTCGGGAATCCGCTCCTTAGGAACGGGATAGGTCCAGCGCTTTGCCGTATCGCGGAGAACATCGCTGACGGAAAGGACTTCGTAGGACGAATCGTTCCGGGGATTTGCTTCCGGTTGGTCCTGGAAGGTTCGGTATGTATTGACGTCGACCTTTTCCTTATGGATCCTTGTCATGACTTTGCCGATAAGGGTGGGATCCGAAAGAAAATCCAGACGGAAATAGAGAATCTGTCCCCGTCCCAAGGAAAAGTCCCATTTTTTGAAGACAGCGTTCATGATTTCATCCGTTGACATGGCGTCTTTGAGCCGGGTCAGGACCACATTGCGTGTCTGTCCCACCAAGGTGAGGTTCATTTCACGAGCGACGTCCTCAACAATGGTTGAGGAAGGGCCATACATTTGCCGCACCACGGTCGGTGTCACGCCATATTCTTTTTGAAGACGCGTCCTTATGCGCTCCAGCTGCCCTTTGACCGCGTCCCGTGTAGGAGCGTCCCCAGGGCGCAGACCTATGCCAATTTCCTGGCCATGGTTCTTGATGAGGCGAATGGTTCCTTGATTTTCCCGCAGTTCACGCTCCGTCACAAAGAAGGTGCCCCGCAGCTTTTCTTCATCCATTCGCTGGAGTACATCGGCTACGGTTTGGGCGTTTTGCAGACCGCCAAAGGTAAAGATGACGGCCTGTTTGGTTGTTGGAATGATGGTTAGTGCCTTTCCGGCTTCGCTTAGGGAAGAAAAGCCAACGCACAGACAGAAAAGGTACAGCAAGATGAGTTTCTTCACGGTTTACTCCTTCCCTCCTTCCCCTGTACGGGAAGCAAGCTGTGAAAGATTGCCGCTGCCCCCGAGGGACCAGAGGAACACGTGGGGATAGCCAGCTTCCAGGGCCGCTTGGCTCCAGGCTTCAAGGGTCGTAACGTCAGCATACCAAACAGTCATGGTGTGTCCATCGGCTTCATAGGAAAAATGGAGGGCCGCGCTGGCTTCATCCCGCTGGGGAACCTTTCCATATTGTTCAGCAAGGGCCGCTGCCGCCTGTTCAGAAAGGAAACGGCCTTCTTTTCCGTCCTTCCAGATTGCGCCACCCATCGAAAAGGCAAGGGCGGCCTCCCCCCTGAGGGCATCCATCTTCTTCATCGTTCTGCGAATAAAGGCCAGATCGGCCTTGGGGCCGGGGCCATTATGGGGACCATGGAGGTTATAGGCCATGACGACATATTCAATGTTCTTCGGGAAAGGGGCACCAAATGGCGCCGACGGTTCCAGGATGACGCGGACCTTGAGATGGCGCCGTGCAGCCTGCGTTTCCAGTTCAGAAAGAAAACGCAGGAAGTGTTCCTGAAGACGGGTATCGCCCTTTTTCCAAAGGGTTTCATAGTCGATTTCGACGCCTGAAAAGCCGTGCTTTTCCGCAAGATCAAGAATGGATACAGCATGCTTTTTGCGGCTCTTTCCGGTTGCAAGAAGGCTGGCTAATTGTTCCGTATCCTTTAAGCGGCTCGTTCCATCTGGGAAAACCACATCATTGACAATGGTAAGATAGGCCCCGTCTGCAGAAATCGCTGGCTTTTGGAACCTTTCAGGGAAAACCAATTCCTTTCGGTCATTAAAATACGCGGCAAAATATGAAATGTCCTGGAGGCGGTCCTGAAGGACCTGGGCTTCTTTTTCCCCTTCTGCCCGGTTCCAATAGGGAATCCATGCCGAAAGGGACAAGTGAGCACTCATGCCTTCCCGGGTGGGACCTACTAGACTCAAAAAGACCATGAAGACCAGAAAGAAAGCCCAGCGGTGTCGATGAAAAGTGATCATAGGGCAGCAAATTCCCCTTTCTTTTAGATATAACGAAGGAACCAATTCAAGATGTCTTCCCAGTATTGCCCGGCTTCATACCGGAACCGGTCAAGGCCAGACAGCTTAAGAGAATAAAGGACCTGCTCCTTTTCGGGATCAAGGCCCGTTTGGGAATGGATAACAAGGTCTTCAAAAGTCGCGTCATACACACTTTCAGCCTGGTTCTTTTGGCTCCAGCTTTCATTTTTCCCCATGTCCGCCCCCAAAAATAGACAACCCGGATCAAGGATCAGGACGGATAGCGGATCAAGGGCTTTCCCATCGAGGGTGATGAGCAGCTGATCATCCTGAAGGGAAAGGGTGAGGCTGTGGCTTTCCCGGGCATTTCGTTCCAGCTTCGGTTCATAGGGAGCAGCCCCCTCCTTGACAGAACGGGCTGGTTTCGCCTTTCGTGCCGCTGCTTTTTGGGCATACCGCTCAGCAGCCTGTCTAGTCGGGGCATAACGGGCAAGTGTCTCATAGTCCTTGACTTCCGCTTCCTTCTGAGCTTCTTCAACAGAAAGACGGGGCCTATCAAGGAGCACATCCACATTTTCCTGCAGGAGCGGTGTATCTTTCCCATGGCGCCGTTCCGTGACGATGAGCCTGCCGCCGCTTAGTTCCACGATAAGGCATCGTGAAAGGTCTTCACTTGCCCGCAGGAACAGCTGCTGACGGCCAAAGGTGTTGCCCGTAAGACGAACGGATAAGCTGAAATTTTGATACGCTTTGCTGCCCAATAGTTCGGTCAGCCCAATGCCATAGGGAGCCGTCGTAAGGATAAGGGAATTGCCCGTGATTTCCGAGGCGCCAGAATAGTGTTTCCACGCTTTTTGGCGCTTTTCGTCACCTTCTTCAAAGGGAATCTTCCCCATGCTTTTCGTATCGGCGGCAACGCGCATCAAAAGGTGATTGACAGGCCATTTTGTACCCGGTTCCAGGCGGGTCAGGTCGTAAGGGCTGCTGTTATGGGCATTGAATGAACTGCCTTCCCGATTGAAATTGATGGTAAAGAGCCGGCGGATCCACTTTTCATTGACCGCGCTCACATCGTCCTGGTTGCCAAATTGGGTGGTGTTGGCATGCATGAGGGCGTAGGCTTCCGGGACAAATCCTAATTCTCGCTGGTACGTATCGCGAAGGTTCATATAATCAAAATCGATCCGCCGCACCATATGCTGGTAGCTTTCCCTTGCATAGCCATCCTTATCGCGGAGATAATCCATGAGGTAATGATTGTAATTGCGTCCCAGGCTGGAACGCAGCATGGAAAACTGCAGCGGCGTCAGCTCGCCCAGATAATTGTGGTAGCGGTCAAAGACGTTGATGAAGTGCAGCCGGTACCCATCACTTCCCATATCCCAGAAGGACGAATCCATGAGGGACTGCATGTCCCGCTTGCTAAGGAACTTGGGATCCTTGGATTCCAGTTTTTCCGCATAGGAAAACATGGTGGCATGGAAATTATATTTTTCCAAGCTCTTTTGGGCAAAAATAGCCGTATCCCGGCGCCCATCCTCAAACATCAAATACAAAGCCCGCGGCGGAAGGCGTTTTCCTTCATGATAATAGGCGGCCACGTCTTTACTGGTGACTGTGACATAGCCGGCTTTCCGAAGGGCCGCCAAATGGTCATTTAAAAGAGGTTCCCCAATAAGGTCCGAGGTTCGCCCCGTCCGGTCAACGCCGCCATAGGAAAGGGCAATGAATCCCGTATTGAGAGTGGAACTTTCCTCATCCTCAGCATAGGGCGTATAGGATTTAAGGAAAAAGAAGGCATAAAAGATCCCCAATAAGACCAAAAGGAGGATAATAAACTGGATCAGGACACGCCGTTTCTTGCGGCGGTCCTTGAGCACCGTATAGGCATGATCTCCAAGGCTCATGGCTTCATCTTCCCTCCTTTTTGGGGTCCTACGTCAGCAGGTGTGGGACGGGTCCCCCAATTGGATTTCCAGAAGGTGAACCAAGCCACGGGCATCTGCCAGAGCAGGACCAGCTCGTAATAGATACAGAACCACAGACCATAAATCCAGGTTGTACTCCGCCGCAAAAAAAGCTGGGCAAGACTCATCAGGGCCGCCATCAGGAACATCCCGACAAAAAAGCCCAAGGGGACAATTCGGTACATGATGGGGACATAGAAGACATTATAGAGCACAATGATGGGAGCAATAATGGGAACCAAAAATCCCATATAGAAGAAAATGGCGGCAAACGGTTCCTTTTTCCACATATAACGAGCCGCAATCAGGGATTCCCGCAGCCAGGACCGTTTCCAGCGCATCTGCTGCCGGAGGAACATGCGGTGGGTATTGGGGACAATGGTGGAACAGATAGCCGTATCCTGATAAGTTGTGCGATGTCCGCGGAGAATAAAGTTCGTCATGCTCCGGTCGTCCCCAAAGGTCGCTTTCTGTCCCAGGAACGTCTGGTGCAGCCACGCCTCCTTATGGGCAAGGACAAGATCCTTGCGATAGCACGAAAGCGGTCCCGACAGGCAGGTCACGGCATCAAAGTAGCCTTCCGCCGCTTTCATGATGCGAAAGGCAATATAATAGCGGACAGACTGCATCTTGGTCAGGGAATTGGTATAGGTATTGGCCACGTCAGTCCTGCCCGAAACGCCGCCCATCTTTTCGTCCTTGAAGGGTTGGACAAGATTCCTGACGGCATAAGGGTCAAGAAAGGAGTCTGAATCCACAAAGACGAGGAGGGGCTTTGTGGAAAGCTCAGCTCCGCGGGCCATGGCTTCCCTCTTGCCCATATTCTGAGGCTGACGGATCCAGCGGATCCGCTGGTCCGTGTGGAAAAGCTGATCCGATGCGGTCAGGGAATCAATGGTCTTTTGGATCACTTCACAGGAATGGTCCGTGGAATGATCATCGACAACGATGACTTCCAGCTGCTCAGGAGGATAATCTTGGTTGATGGCGCAAAGGATGGTCCGATCGATCCACGTCTCTTCGTTAAAACAAGGAATGATGATGGTGACCCCCGGCGTAAAATCGGGATCCACCTTCATAGGCCGGTAGAGCGCGCCAAAAAGGTAGCGTGATAACAGCAGGGTAGCGGCAATGATGCTATATAAATAAAGAGTCTTGTTGAACCGGAAATAAAGGACCGATTCAGCCCGCATCATGATGATGACAAAGACAACCACAAAAAGGAAAAACGAAGCAAGCCCCAGCATATAGCGGCCGCGTTTTTTATTGGCAAACTCGGCAAGCGTGTCCGCAAACTGCACGCCAATAAAA
>NZ_AWUR01000030.1:0-3262 GCF_000468835.1 Acidaminococcus sp. BV3L6
ATCAGACATAAGAAAAACACCCCACTGCCTAAAGCAAGTGAGGTGTCAATCCAACCGGCAACTTCCTATCCTCCCGGACCGTTTCCAGTCGAGTACTTTCGGCGTTTAAGGGCTTAACTGCTGTGTTCGGCAAGGGAACAGGTGGAACCCCTTAGCTATCGTCACCGGATTATGTTGTTGAAGGCATGAGCCCTCAAAACTTCATGAAGAGACTTCCTTGTCCTTTTCGGACTTCGATGAAAACTTGGCCCTTAAGTCAAGCCCTCGACATATTAGTACAGGTCAGCTTAACACATTGCTGTGCTTACACATCCTGCCTATCAACCTTGTAATCTTCAAGGTGTCTTACTAGATTACTCTATGAGAGATCTCATCTTAAGGATGGTTTCACGCTTAGATGCTTTCAGCGTTTATCCGTTCCGGACGTAGCTACCCAACTATACCCTTGGCAGGATAATTGGTACACCAGCGGTCCGTCCACTCCGGTCCTCTCGTACTAGGAGCAGCCCCCTTCAAATCTCTTACGCCCGCGATGGATAGGGACCGAACTGTCTCACGACGTTCTGAACCCAGCTCACGTACCACTTTAATGGGCGAACAGCCCAGCCCTTGGGACCGACTTCAGCCCCAGGATGTGATGAGCCGACATCGAGGTGCCAAACCTCCCCGTCGATATGGACTCTTGGGAGAGATTAGCCTGTTATCCCCAGGGTAGCTTTTATCCGTTGAGCGATGGCCCTTCCACTTGGATGCCACCGGATCACTAAGCCCTACTTTCGTACCTGCTCGCCGTGTTTGGCTCGCAGTCAAGCTCCCTTCTGCCTTTACACTCGTCGCGCGGTTTCCGTCCGCGCTGAGGGAACCTTTGGGCGCCTCCGTTACTCTTTAGGAGGCGACCGCCCCAGTCAAACTGCCCGCCTAACACTGTCCCGAGGATCGTTGCTCCTGCGGTTAGAATCCCGATATTCGAAGGGTGGTATCCCAACGGCGGCTCCCATGATCCCAGAGGACCATGCTCCAAGCCTCCCACCTATCCTGTGCGTCGAATATCAGAACCCAATATTAGGTTACAGTAAAGCTCCATGGGGTCTTTCTGTCCAGTCGCGGGTAACCTGCATCTTCACAGGTATTTCAATTTCACCGGGTCCCTCGTTGAGACAGTGCCCAAATCGTTACACCTTTCGTGCGGGTCGGAACTTACCCGACAAGGAATTTCGCTACCTTAGGACCGTTATAGTTACGGCCGCCGTTCACTGGGGCTTCAGTCAAATGCTTTGGGTCGAACCCGGACATCCTTCTTTAACCTTCCAGCACTGGGCAGGTGTCAGCACCTATACATCAGATTTCTCTTTCGCAGGCACCTGTGTTTCTGGTTAACAGTCGCTTGGGCCTCTTCTCTGCGACCACACTAGGCTCCAGGAGCAAGTCCCTTCACCACTGTGGCTACCCTTATCCCGAAGTTACGGGTACATTTTGCCGAGTTCCTTAACGAGGGTTCTCCCGCGCACCTTAGGATTCTCTCCCCGCATACCTGTGTCGGTTTACGGTACGGGCGGCAGCTTTCTCACTAGAAGCTTTTCTCGGCAGCGTAGGCTCAATCCCTTCGGGAACAAGTTCCCTCCACATCACGCCTCAGCCTCAGTACACGGATTTGCCTGTGCACCAGCCTGCACGCTTGTACGCGATCTACCATTCTCGCGCGGACCTGCCTTCCTGCGTCACTCCATCGTTCAAACGATTGCTGCCGGTACTGGAATATCAACCAGTTGTCCATCTCCTACGCTCCATGCCTCGGATTAGGTCCCGACTTACCCTGAGACGACGATCGTTGCTCAGGAATCCTTATGCTTTCGGTGGATAGGATTCTCACCTATCTTTTCGCTACTCATGCCAACATTCTCACTTCCCACCAGTCCACCGTCCCTTCCAGGACGACTTCAACCCAATGGGAACGCTCCTCTACCACGCGGTACAAGTACCGCATCCGTAGCTTCGGTTCCATACTTTAGCCCCGGGAATCTTCGGCGCAGGGCCTCTCGACCAGTGAGCTATTACGCACTCTTTAAATGGTGGCTGCTTCTGAGCCAACATCCTGGTTGTTTATGAGACCCCACATCCTTTTCCACTTAGTATGGCATTGGGGACCTTAGCTGACGGTCTGGGCTGTTTCCCTTTTGACAACGGGACTTATCTCTCGTAGTCTGACTCCCAAGCTCTGCAGCATAACCATTCGTAGTTTGACAGGGTTCGGTATCCTTTACGGACCCTATCCCGATCAGTGCTCTACCGCCTATGCTTACTGCTTGAGGCTAGCCCTAAAGCTATTTCGAGGAGAACCAGCTATCTCTGCGTTCGATTGGAATTTCACCGCTACCCACGATTCATCCGAAAGCTTTTCAACGCTCACCGGTTCGGTCCTCCACGCATTTTTACCTGCGCTTCAACCTGATCATGGGTAGATCACTACAGTTTCGGGTCTACGAACACCAACTATCCGCCCTGTTTAGACTCGCTTTCGCTCCGGCTCCGCATTTCCTGCTTAACCTCGCTGGCGCCCGTAACTCGTTGGCTCATTCTTCAATAGGCACGCCGTCGCTTGCGCTCCGACTGCTTGTAGACATACGGTTTCAGGTTCTCTTTCACTCCGCTCCCGCGGTTCTTTTCACCTTTCCCTCACGGTACTATGCGCTATCGGTCACTAAGAAGTGTTTAGCCTTGGAGGGTGGTCCCCCCGACTTCCCACAAAATTCCTCGTGCTTCGTGGTACTCTGGATCCCTGCCCCCTCGTCCTTCCTTTCACCTACGCGGCTCTTACGCTCTCTGGCTTACCTTTCCAGGTAATTCGACTAGGTAGGACTCGGTTGATGCAGGTCCGTAACCCCAACCATCCGAAGATGACTGGTTTAGGCTCTGCCCTCTTCGCTCGCCGCTACTGTGGGCATCTCGTTTGATTTCTCTTCCTCCGGCTACTTAGATGTTTCAGTTCACCGGGTTCCCCTCCCGTAGGATACCATCCCATGACGGATGGTGGGTTTCCCCATTCGGACATCCACGGATCAAGACTTGCTTGCAGTTCCCCGTGGCTTTTCGCAGCTTACCGCGTCCTTCATCGGCTCTTAGTGCCAAGGCATCCACCGTATGCCCTTAGTAGCTTGACTTATATCACTCGATTGCTCTTGTGACGTTTCAAGTTCTAAGGAACTTACGTTCCTTGGTTCTCGTTAAACTCATTTCTAAATTCGCATTTAGATCAGAGGTGCTT
>NZ_AWUR01000031.1:0-71214 GCF_000468835.1 Acidaminococcus sp. BV3L6
AAAAATCGCTCTGATTTGTTGAACATACGTGAACCCTTTGCTATAGGACATATTGATCTGAGGCAAGGGGCTCATGGCCTATCGTACAATGGGCCATCTCACGTTTGGGGACAGTTGGTGCCTGGGTGCTTTTCCTCCTAACCACGTGTCGTCACTTCCAGCGCCCAGCTTATCAGGCAAGAGGCTTTTTCAGCCTATGGACCTATACGCAGCCAGCAGCGTTGTCGCCCACAACCTCAATCTCCTCGCTATACACAAACCGTATGCCGTCGTCGATGAAGCCGGGTGCTCTTAGCCGCTGACCACGTCTATGCCCTATTTAAAAAAAGCAAATGGAAATAAAAAATCGTGAGGAAAAAAGCGCAGTCTACGTAACATAAATCACGCCGAGTTAATACAGGGTAGCAAGCGGTCCAGCTGTCACGAGCCTACGGCTCTAGCTATCAAGCTAAAACTTAATTCGCCCTCAAACATGTTCATCGTCATTCCGCTTCGCTCCAAAAGCATCCTTCGAAACTCCGGGCGAATCTGCCTTGTTCCCGCTCGCAAGGAAACGTCGGGCAAAAACCAGTCTCATCATCCACCACCATAAAGGAGGTCATGTCATGATCCCACTTGATGGTTCCCCGCCTTGGTAAGGCGGATTGATGCTGCGCACCGAGCGCTAAGGCAAAACACGTAGGAAAAATGACCAAATGCCGCAATAACTTTTATCGTGCACGTCCCTTGTTAGCACAAAAGAAAATCGTACCGCGATTGTGAAACAATTCCTACGTGTTTTCTGTACTTTTTTAAGAACCCCATGTGCCACCTCTTCCCATTTTTCCAAAAAAAAGCCGTGAAAAAATGAACAAATCATTTTTCACAGCCTCTCCCCATCCCTTATTCTCCAAGGGAACGTCCCATGTCATAGGCTTTTTTTAGGGCCGGGTGACCTTTAATGTCGCCGACACGCGTTACGCCGCCCGCAAAGACGGTGCCTGTAAGGTGCGCTTTGGGAAAGCATTCAATCCAGCCTTCCAGACTTGTGATGGATCTTGACGGCGTCTTTGCTCCCTCTTCCGCAGCGCTTGCAAGAAAATAAATGTCACGGAACTTGTAATCTGACGCAAATAACGGATTGGCCCGGTCAAGAAGGGTCTTTAGCTGACCTGTCAGGCCATAGTAGTAGACAGGAGAAGCAAAGACAATCACATCACTTGCTTTCATTTCTGCCGTAATGGCTTCCGCATCATCATGAAGGATGCAGTGCCGCGTTTCCTGACAGGAAAGACAGCCTTGGCAAAATGCCAGTTGCTTTCCGGCAAGGCTCACTTTTTCCACCTGATATCCCGCTTCTTCCGCGCCTTTTTGAAAGGCATCACAAAGCGTTTCAGAATTTCCCCCTTTGCGAAGGGAACTTGAAATGATGAGGACTTTTTTCGTCATAAGGGCATGCTTCCTTTCTTCTTTTCTTTCAGTATAACGAGAAAGGGACATCCCTTCCAATACTTATGATGTAGGGAATTCCATGCGTAAAAGCTATGATATTTTTTATCAGAACCAAAATCGCTCCGATTCGACGAAAAATGCACGAAAAAGCTCATGCTGCTAAAGCCATAAAGGCACTGCTTTGATGCCGTGAAGCTGGGATGCTGTGAGGCTAAAAGACCAGAAGGGAAAACACCGTAAGGCCCTAACGACAGTGTGAAAGCTGTGTTATCAGGAGTATGTTCTGCAAGACGACATCCAAAAGGAGCCGATAAGAATCACTTCTTATCGGCCCCGTGCCTTTTGCTATTTCTTATTTAAAGGTTGCGTCGGCATAAGCCTTCAGTTCGTCCCTAAAGGCTGGATGAGCGACGGAAATCATGGCATAGGCCCTTTCTTTCAAGGTAAGGCCTGTGAGATGGGCCACGCCGTATTCGGTAGCGACATTTTGGATGAGGCCGCGCGGTGCGGAAATGGTACTTCCGGCAGGAATGGAAGCAAGAATATTGGAATGAAGCTGCCCTTTCTTATCTTTGCGGGCCGAATTGATGCAGATATAACCCGCCCCGCCCGGAGAAAGGAAAGCCCCTTCGAGAAAGTCCAGCTGGCCGCCCGTACCGGAAAGCTGGCGGGTTCCGACAGATTCAGCATTTTCCTGTCCCATGAGGTCAAGCTGGACACCGCCATTGATACTAATGAAGTTTGACAGTTTTTCCATGTTGCGCGGGTTGTGGATATAGTCCACATCGGCAGGATAGAAAAGATCCGGGCGATCGTTCAGCCACTGATAAAGTTCCGCACTGCCGCTTGCAAGGTTCCATGCGGCAAGACCGGTATTGATTTCCTTCCTGCGACCCGTCAGTTTCCCGGCTTGATAGAGCATCAGGAAGGCATCGCTGATGGTTCCCGTATGGCAGCCCAGATCTTCCTTATCGGATTTTGCGAGCATCTCGGCAATGGTAAAGGGAACCGTTCCCACACCAAGGGACAAGGTGGCGCCATTTGGGATTTCATTGACGACATATTCAGCAATCTTGATGTCCGCTTCCGACGGTGTACGGTACTTGTTGGCAGCAAGCGGTGCGTGTTCCCCTTCGACGATGAGATCAGCGTCGTCAAGGCTCACGCGGTGAGAACCATCCACACCCTGAAGAGTCGGCATGTGTTCATTGACTTCAAATATGACGGTCCGGGCTTTTTTCATGATGGTCTTCCAGGCATAGCTGGCAAGACCCAATCCGCAGCAGCCATTTTCATCAGGCTTGGAGACCGGAATGCAGGCGACGTCAACGGTTAGGTATTCACGGTACATCTGCGGCAAAAGGCGAAGCAACATGGGAGCAAAATGGATCTGTCCAGCCGAGAAGTACTTGCGTTCCGCGTTTCCCAAATGCCAGCTGTAGTAATCAAAGCTTTCGTGGTCCGGGTCGCATTCAACGACGGCAATGGATGGCCGGTAGACAAGACCGCCGCGGATCTTGACATCCGTTACGGCCCCCTTTCTTTTAGCAAGGGCGGCATCCATCAGTTCCGGGAAGCCGGAGCCAAAACCAAAATCAACCCAGTCGCCGCTTTTAATGGCTTCTGCCGCTTTGTCAGCGGTCACAACTTTACTGCGATATTTTTCAAGCATAACGATACTCCTTTCAGGAACTGAATTTACCTTCTTTCATGGATCCATTCAGGATGCCAACGGTCTTCGGCGCTCCGCGTCTTTTGAGGGTGCCCCAAAGCAAAAAGGGCAAAGGCCTCTTCCTTAACAGGAAGGCCAAGGAGTTTTTTTACGGCAAGGGCTCGCTCGCGTCTTGGATAAACGCCCATCAATGTTCCGCCAAGCCCCAGTTCTGCGGTCTTGAGCCAGAGGTTTTCCGCGGCACAGGAGGCATCGATGGGAGCAAATTCAGAAACGATGCAGTCAGTCACATAGGTGATGACAATAAGGACCGGGGCCTTTGCGCCAAATGCCGCGTAGGGGCTGGTATCACAAAGCGCCTGTTGAAGCTTTTGTCATAAATGACGTAAAACCGCCAAGGCTGCTGGTTGCACGCCGAAGGCGCCAGCATGGCGGCGCGAAGAAGTGCCATCACCTGACTTTTGGCCACAGGTTCGTCCGTAAATGCCCGGACACTGGTCCGACTCTCAAAAATGTCCATCAAGGTCTCCTTTTTGCTTTTCCCAGATACGCCGCAACTCTAGACAGCATGCTGCCTAGAGTTGCGTGTAAAGAAGGGTTTCAGACGGTCCAAGGATAAGAGGGGGATGGCTTAGACCGTCAGATGGAAGGAAAAACCTGCAATATCACCATCAAGGTAGATAAAGGTAATCTTTCCTTCTTCATTTCTTCGAATGGTATTTTCTTTGAAGGTGATGCCTTTAGAGGCGAGGTCTTTCATGGCCGCCTCAACATCATCGGTCTGGAGAGCAATGTGCCCGTGCGTTCCGATCTGGTTATGCTTCATCACTTCAAAAGCCGTGGAAACAAAGGTATGGGTATCGTTTTCGTGGCCGGTTTCCATGTTGAAGAGATGGCACAAAAGACTGACAAGCTTTTTGGCCTCGGCCTCATTTTCACAATTGATGCCAACATGTTTCAGTCGATAGGTTACTGCCATGGTGGGCATTCCTCCTCATTTGAGCATAGTCATTGGGCCTTGTCATGACAAGGTACTCCCCTATTGTACCATAGGCCGTAAGGAAAGTCCCTGATCAAAATCAATCATGGGTATGGAGGATGGCTCCTTTATCCGCAGAAGATACAAGGGCTGAGTATTTCTTAAGGAGCGGAGACGTTGCCTTCACAACAGGGGTAAAGTGTTTACGCCGCGCGGCCAGTTCCTCGTCAGAAAGATCCACAGTCAGTGAGCGGTTCGGGATATCGATGTGAATGATATCGCCGTCTTCAATAAGGCCAATGGGACCGCCAGCGGCCGCTTCCGGAGAAATATGACCAATGCAGGGCCCACGGGTCGACCCGGAAAAACGCCCGTCTGTAATAAGGGCCGTGCTTTCATCCATGCCGCGTCCCACAAGAAGGGCCGTGACAAGGAACATTTCCCGCATGCCAGGGCCGCCTTTCGGGCCTTCATAGCGCAGGACAATGACTTCGCCAGCATGGATTTCGCCGTTTTCAATGGCCGTAATGGAGTCTTCCATGCTGTTAAAGACGCGGGCCTTGCCCGTGAACTGGTGCATGGACGGTTTGACACCACTGGCCTTGACGACAGCGCCATCAGGAGCCAGGTTGCCATGGAGGATAGCAATGCCGCCCTGCTTGTTTTTCGGTGCCGACCGAGGATAAATGACATCATTTTCCACAAGGGGTTGGGCTTCCAGCACTTCCTTGATGGAGTGACCCGTGACCGTGATCTGGGAATCATCAATCTTATCCTGGATGGCCTTTAGGACGGCAGGAATACCGCCGTTATCATGGAGCACATCCACAGCATAGGCGCCGGACGGACGCAGGTTGCACAGATAGGGTACCTGCCGGCTGATCCGGTCAAAGTCATCAAGGGTGATGTCCGCATGGGCTTCATGGGAAATGGCCATCAGATGCAGGACGGAGTTTGTAGAAGCGCCAAGGGCCATGACAGCCTTGATGCCATTGAGGAAAGCTTCTTTGGTAAGGATCTTATCCGTGGAAAGGCCTTCTTTAACCATCTTTACGATGCGTTTGCCGCTGGCACGGGCAAGGCGCCGTTTTTCCGACGCGACAGCCGGGCAAGTACCCATAAAGGGCAGGGTGAGGCCCAGGACTTCGGCCAAGGCACTCATGGTATTGGCCGTCCCGAACATGGAGCAGGAACCCACCGTCGGAAGCGATGCCATTTCCATCTTGCGAAGTTCATCATAGGTCATCTTGCCGACCTGATATTCACCGACAAATTCGCGCAGGTTGCTCAGGCAGATATTGGTCCTGCCATTGCATTTACCGGCAATCATAGGGCCGCCCGTTACGACAATAGCCGGGATGGACAAGCGGGCTGCCGCCATCATCATCCCCGGTACAATCTTGTCGCAGCTGGCGATGAGCACGACACCGTCAAGCTGGTTGCCTTCGACAACAGCTTCTACGGAGTCGGCAATGATCTCACGGCTCGGCAGGGAGTAGCGCATACCGCAGTGGCCTTGGCAGAGGCCATCGCAAAGGGCAATGGTGTCGAATTCGCGGGGAATCCCGCCGCCTTCAAGGATACCATCGCTTACATCCCGGGCCAGTTCACGGAGATGGATATGGCCAGGGACGAGTTCACTAAAGGAGTTAGCAATCCCAATCATGGGTTTGCGGAAATCATCTTCCTCGAGACCCATGCTGTAAAGCAGTGCCCGGTTTCCGCTGCGCCCCACTCCATTGACAAGGATACCGCTTCGCTCGTCCTTGTAACGCAATTCTTCTTTGTCACTCATGGGGAATCCCTCTTTCTAAGGAAAGGCGCATGCCCTTCCTCTTCCTTTTCTAATTGCTCGATCGCCGCTTGTTTGATCAGCGATTACAGTTCAAGGCCTCGCTTGAAGGCCTTTTGGTTCGATTCTACCACTTTCTTCTTGCCGCCGAAACGGTCTTCGATAGCTTTAAGGCAGCCTTCAGCACCCAAAAGTCCCGTCTTTTTGCTCATGGTTCCCAGGGCAACGAAATTGGCGCTTTGGATACTGCCAAGGGCAATGGCTTCACTGCGATACGGAAAACCGATATGTTCACCTTTGGCGCCCGCCTTTGGCGTAACTTCCTCGCTGTCATAAAAGACGATTGTGTCATCACGGAAAGCGTCAACATAACGGTCGTAGGCAACCTGGGCCAGGCAGAGGATGATATCCGGGGAAGCAACATTCGGATAGCCGATTTCCCCATCGCTTATGATGACATCCGTTTTCGTGAAGGTTCCGCGAGCTTCGGAACCATAGGACGCCGACATAGTTGCGTTCAGGTTTTCTTCATAAAGGGAAGCTGCAAGACCCATGACTTCGCCAACAGAAACAACCCCTTGTCCGCCGACACCACTCAAAACGATTTCTTTTTTCATCTTCAATCCTCAACTTTCTGGGCTTCAATGATCCGGGCATATTCCGTATAGTAATCATCCCGCGGTTCGTTCTTCAGGCAGCCCACAACGAGTTTCCCTTTCAGCTCTTCCGGAGACAGTTTCGCCGCCTGGCTGACGGTGACGCTCTGCTCGTTCATGAGCTTGAGCATGCGGGAAGCTTCACCTAGTTTATTGAATTTCCCATAGTGGGTCGGGCAGGCACTCATGACTTCAATGAGGGAGAACCCTTTGACCTGCATTCCTTCCTTGATGAGCTTGCGGATCATGAGGGGGTTATAGGCCGTGGCACGGCCAACGTAGCTGGCTCCTGCGGCAATGGCAAGCTGGCAGATATCAAAAGCCTGTTCAACATGGCCATAAGGAGAGGTCTGGGTAATGCTGTGGGTCGGCGTCGTGGCGGAATACTGGCCGCCGGTCTGGCCATAGTTATAGTTATTGGAAATGATGGCCGTCACATTGATGTTGCGGCGGGCCGCATGGATGAGGTGGTTGCCGCCGATGGTCGTGCCGTCGCCGTCACCCATGGTGACAAGGACATTGAGGTTCGGATTGCCAAGGGCAACCCCGGTTGCGGCCGCAAGGGCACGGCCGTGCGTCACGTGCATGCAGTTGATGTCCAGGTAGTCATCAACACGGCCAAAGCAGCCAATCCCGCTGACAAGGGCCATGTCGTGCTTATCCACTTCCAGTTCAGCCATGACAGCGGCAATGGACTGGAGCACAATGCCGTGGCTGCAGCCGGCGCACCAGGTCTGCGGCAATTTATCAAAGAGCATATAATCCTTGTAGGACTTCATTATTCCCGACCTCCTTTAACAGTGCTTACAACTTCCTCCGGGGTAATGAGGACGCCATCGGTGCGGTTTGCTTGAACAACCCTGGCACCATAGTCATTGTATTTGCGGACTTCACCAGCCAGCTGACCCATGTTGAGTTCGGCAACGACAACGGTCTTTGCCTGCTGAAGGGCTTTGCGGATGGCTTTTTCCGGCATGGGCCACACGGTTACAAGCTGCAGCATCCCTGCTTTGACGCCTTCCTTACGGAGCAGATCGACGGCTGTACGGGAGCTGCGGACAGAGCAGCCAAAGGAGATGATGACCGTATCTGCATCTTCCATCTGATATTCACGGGTGATGGTGATATCATCAGTATGATTTTCAATCTTATCAATGAGATAATGGGTTACGCGGTTAATATTTTCCGGCGTCGGTCTGAATTCACCTTTTTCATCATGGGTGGAACCCGTCGTTCTCATAAGGAGGTCTCGGTCTCCGGCACCAACCATGGGAGCGGGCACATCGGAGGAATAGTCATAGGGATGGAAGTCTTTTTGAGCCGTTCCCTTTGCAGGCGCTTTGCGGTCAATGATTTCTTCCGGTTCCGGTTTGCGGATGCGGACCGTTTCACGGAGGTGGCCAATGACTTCATCAGCCAAGAAAATGACCGGCGTGCGATATTTCTCAGCAAGGTTGAACGCCGTAATGGAAAGATCATAGCAATCCTGGACGGAAGACGGAGCCAGGGCAATGATGCTGTGATCCCCATGGGTCCCATAGCGGGCCTGCATGAGGTCCCCTTGGGCCGGTTTCGTGGCAGCCCCCGTCGAAGGACCGCTGCGCTGTACATCATAAACGACGCAGGGCAGTTCACTCATGACAGCAAGGCCGAGGTTTTCCTGCATCAGGGAGAAGCCAGGACCGCTGGTTGCCGTAAAGGCTTTCTTCCCAGCAAGGGAAGCCCCGCACAGGGCAGCCATGGAGCTGATTTCATCTTCCATTTGGATATAGACACCGCCGTGACGGGGCAGTTCCTTGGCAGCTCCCTTAGCGACTTCCGAACTCGGGGAAATCGGATAGCCCGCATAGAAACGAGCACCGGCAGCGATGGCGCCGGCCACCATGGCATCATTGCCTTCCATAAATTTCTTGACAGTTTTTCCCATTTACTTTCCCTCCACATCAATAGCAAAGTCCGGGCAACGCATGGCGCACATCTTGCAGCCAATGCATACGTCAGCACGCGCGGCAACAGGCGGTTTGCCTACTTCCTGATCAAAGACCTGTTTCGGACACAGGGCAGAGCAGATTCCGCATTGCTTGCAGAACTTTGTGTTGATCTTGATGAGAAACTTTCCTTCCATGGTCATCCCTCCATACAGATTGTCCCCCTAGAGGACAGTTAACAGCACCCCAGCCCTCAGCGGGTCGGATGATTGATGATATAAAGCGGCTCTTTACCAGAAAAGAGATCATCAATGGCATGAGCACAATTCATGGCAACCGCAGTAACAGCTTCTTCACTAAGGGCCGCTGTATGCGGCGTCCCGATGAAGTTTGGCAGTGCAAAAAGTGGATTGTCCGGCGTCGGCGGTTCCGTTTCAAAAACGTCTCCGGCCGCGGCTCCGATCCGTCCCTCCTGCAAAGCCTGATAGACAGCTTTTTCATCCCAGATGGCACCGCGGGAAACATTCAGGAGTATACCGCCGCGTTTCATATGGGAAATACTCTCTTCATTTAGGATATGGAACGTTCCCTTGTTAAGGGGCAGATGGGGCGATACCACATCGCTGCGCTCCATCAGGTCGTCCAAGGTGTTCGTAAATTCGATCCAATCCGGGAACTTCGACTGGTCCACAAATTTATCATAGACAAGGATCTTCATCTGAAACCCAAAATGAGCAATCTTGACGGCCTCCATACCAATGGGCCCAATGCCAATAGAACCAAAGACCTTGCCGCGGGCTTCGTGAGTTTCTACACGGTCACGGCTCTTCCAATCCCCTTTGCGGACTTCCCGGTCAAGCTGTGAAATCTGGCGCAGGGCGGCGAGCATGAGCGTAATGGCATGCTCAGCCACGGAATAGGTGTTGCACCCACGGGCGAGCGTCACGGTAACGCCTTTTTTGTCGCAGGCCTCAAGATTGATGTTTTCGTAGCCAATGCCGTAACGGGCAATGATCTTGAGGTTCCTAGCGGCTTTAATGACAGCAGGTGTATATTTTTCCGTACGGGCAATGACGGCATCAACGTCGCTGATTGCCTTTTTCATGGTTTCTTCATCCGTGCCTTGAAGTTCGACGAGTTCATAGCCTTTATCCGTAAGGAACGTACGCGCCGACTCTTTCAGGGCTTTTGGAATCAAGATCTTATACATGGATAAATCGCCTCCCCTGTCTTACAGGAAAGGGAAAAGCAAATGCTTTTCCCTTGATTTGACTTACAGAAAGAACTGGATGACGAGCAGCTCTACAAGCCCCACACCCGCCATGATCATGGAAACAGCCGTTTTGCAGGCAAGCTGTTCCTTAAGGTCAGAAACACCAAACATCCCATTCCATACCCAGAATCCGGAATCCGTAAAATAGCCGAAGGAAATGGCACCGACGCAGCAGCTCATGGCCATAAGCAGCGGGCTGATGGTCAGCTGGCCCATAAGCGGCATGGTCAGCGAAGCCGCCGTGACGATGGCAACCGTGGCAGAGCCCAGGACAATTCGCATCAGGGCTGCAATGCAAAAGGGAATGAGGACAGCCGGAATGGGAAGTCCCACAACCATCTTACCGAGGACACTGCCAATACCAGAAGCACGGACAACATAGCCCAGGGAGCCGCCCACACCCGTAATGAGCATGATGAGCCCTGTATCCTTGATGCCTTCATTCATGATATCAAGGACTTCCTTGGTCTTTCGCTCCGGCATCAATCCATAGATGGCGATCAGGCAGCCAATCATCAGCGCCACGATAGGACTCCCAAATAGAGCCAGGGCCGGATAATAAGCAGCTGCCTTATCGACGCCAGCAAGGTCAAGAACGGTCTTTAAGAGGATCAGGAAGAGTGGAACCACAATCGGCGCTGCGGAAATCCAGAAACCGGGCAGGTCGTCCCGATTCAGGAACTGGTCCAAAAGATCCGTTGATGCCCGTTTCACGTCGCCATCTTTACTGGGGCGAACATATTCATCGTCCTCATTGACGACTTGATAGATTTTCTTTCCAATCCACATGCAATACGGTACGACCACAATCAGCATGGGAATCGTCAAGAGCGCACCGCCGGCAATCATCTGACCAACGTCAACGCCAAGCATGCCCGCCGCCGTCAAAGGTCCTGGGGTGGGCGGTACAAGGACGTGGGTCAGCTGGAGCCCGCAGGCAAGGGCTAGTCCCAAGCCGATGACGGATTTGCCCGTCACCTTGGAAATGGCCTTGCAGAGCGGGCAGAGCATAACGACAGCCGAGTCAGCAAAAACTGGAATGGAAACCACCCAGCCCGTTACGCCTAGGGCCCATTCTTCATTGCCCTTGCCTACGGCCTTGATGAAGCTTACAGCAAGACGTTCGGCTGCGCCGGATTTTTCCAGAATGGCGCCCATCATGACGCCAAGGCCAATGATGATGCCCGTGCTTGACAGGGTGTTGCCAAAGCCCGTGGTAATGGCATTGATGACACCAACGATGGTCTTTCCATCAGCTGCTTTGACGGTCACGATCGGCATGCCGCCGATAATGCCTGTAATCAGGGCAGCTAAGAGCATTGCAATGAAACTATGGACCTTGGTTTTGGCAACCAAGATGATCATGGTTATGATGCCAAGGCTTAAGCCCAGGAGCATCCGTGTAGATTCTGCCATTTTTTGAAACTCCCTCACATATTTTCTTTTTTACTTGGATGAAACGGGAAAGGCCTCACTCTTTTCCCGTTCGACTTGCCGCCTCACCTCGGCAGGTCTTTTTTAATCAGCGAACAAGGCACGGAGACTTGGCATCAAATTTCCAGCCCGGAATCAGGTACTGCATGGTGATGGCGTCATTGCGAGCGCCCAAGCAATGTTTCTTGTAAAGTTCATGGGCTTTCATCACCTGGTCACGGTCGATTTCAACGCCCAGGCCCGGTTTATCCGGAACCTTGATCCCGCCGTTCGCAATCTTGAGCGGCTCCTTGGTCAAGCGTTCACGACCTTCCTGCCAGATCCAGTGCGTATCCAGGGCATTGTATTCACCCGGTACGGCAGCACCGACATGGACGCACATGGCAAGGGAAATATCGAAGTGGTTGTTGGAGTGGCTGCCCCAGGTATAGCCGAATTCGTGGCACATTTGGGCCACACGGACGGAACCATTCATGGTCCAGAAATGGGGATCAGCAAGGATAATGTCGACCGCTTGGCTTTCCAGGGAGTGACCGACTTGACGCCAATCCGTAGCAATCATGTTCGTTGCCGTCGGAAAACCAGTGCGGCGGCGGAATTCGCTCATGATTTCGCGGCCGGAATAACCGTCTTCGGCTCCGCAGGGATCTTCACAGTAGGTCAATATGCCGTGCATATCCGCTACATAGCGGACGGCATCATCAAGATGCCAAGCGCCGTTGGGATCAAGGTCCATACGGGCATCAGGGAAAGCCTTCTTCATGGCTTTGATGACTTTCATCTCTTCGTCACCGCGCAGGACTCCGCCTTTTAGTTTGAAATCCTTGAAACCATATTTATCCTTGGCGGCTTTGCACAAGGCCACAACATGTTCGGCATCGATGGCTTCTTCATTGCGGAGACGATACCATTCGCAGTCGGAATCTTCTTCGGACTGATAAGGCAGATCAGTTTTCTTACGGTCGCCAACAAAGAACAGGTAACCCAGGAAGCGGACAAAATCACGTTGCTGACCGGCGCCAAGAAGACGGCAGACCGGCATATCGAGTGCTTTGCCCAAAAGGTCAAGGCAAGGAGCCTCAATGGCCGTCAGGACGTGGACACCTGTACGAAGGTCGAAGGTCTGGGCGCCGCGTTCATCCTTTTCACCGCTCTTATCAAGTTCAGCCTGGACCTTAAGAAGCGTATTGCGGTAATCCGAGACTTTCGTCCCTACAACAATATCGCTCACATTTTCAAGGGCTGTCGTGATCTTGGGCCCTCCCGGAACTTCCCCTACCCCTGTATTGCCTTCGCTGTCCGTCAGAATTACGATGTTGCGGGTAAAGTATGGGGCATGACCTCCGCTGAGATTGAGCAGCATGCTGTCGTGACCGGCAACAGGATATACTTCCATTTTGGTAATCACAGGAACCATTACGCTTTTTCCTCCTTCGTGTTATGCACCTTGTTACAGATGCCCATCCTGAAATAAGTGTTTTCAGTTATTTTAGAATCTTTTTAAGATTCTCTCGTTGACTTTATTGTACGGTCCATGGTACTATAATTCAAATTGTTTGTTTTTAGAATTATTCTAAGAAATTCTAATTAAAAGTTAACCTAATTTCTAAAAAAGAGCCTACCCTGCATGAAACGATACATGTCGGCAGCTCTCCCCTTTTTAAAGGCGGGCATACGTGCCCAAGGAGGCATCCATGGACCTAAAACAGATTGAATACATTGTCAAGATTGCAGAAACGGGGAATATCACACGGGCAGCCGAGCAACTTTTTGTGACCCAGTCCGCCCTCAACCAGCAGCTTCTCAAACTGGAAAATGCCTTGGGCATCAAGCTGTTTTACCGCAGAAAGCACGACCTTACGCCAACGGATGCAGGAAAGGTCTATCTAAAATATGGCCGGCAGATGCTCATTGAAAAAAGGGAAGCCTACAACATCATCAACGACCTTGCTCAAGACAACTTAGGCCATCTTTCCTTTACCTTTTCTCGGGAGCGCGGCCTTGATATGTTTGTTGCCACATACCCTGCCTTCCACCGTCAGTTTCCCGGCATCATCGTGGAGCCTCACGAAATGCGCGTCCATAACCAGCAGCTCCAGATTGCCCAAGGCTATGTTGACCTGGGACTTGTCACGCTTTCGGAGCAGCAGAAACTGGCCGATCTGCAGTATGACCACATCCGCTATGAGCCCCTGCTCCTGTGCCTGCCGCGGAAGCATCCCCTGGCCAAGGACGCGGCGCCTGTGGGGACCTATTTGGAAGACCTTCCCTATATGGACCTATCAGCAATCAAGGAGCTGCCCTTTGTGCTCATCTACAAGGAATCGACCATGCGAAGCCTCATCAACCGGATCCTCGGGGCAGCTAAGATCCGTCCCTATGTCCTTTTTGAATCAGGCAGCATCCGCGCCCTGTTAAAGATCGTGGCAAGCGGTCTTGCCTGTACCATCACCTCGGCGGGCTATATCCGCGGCAAGGACGATGTGGCGTTTTACCGAATTCCCGGCGATCCCTTGTGGGAAATGTGTACGGTCCACAAAAAAGATACCTACGTCAGCAAGGCCATGGCCTGCTATAAAGAGCTGATTGTTAGGTATTTCACTGAAAAAGACCCGCTCCTGACAAATCAAAACCGCTCCTTGTGAAATGTACCCTCCTTACTGGGTGTCCAGTAAAGAGGGTACATTTCAGTGGAGCGGGCATTTTATATTGTCCTTATTTTTGGGAAGCAGCGATCAGCGCCTTAAAGAAAGCAAGACAGATGTCAACATCAGCATAGCCTTTCGGGTCCTTATGGTTCAGGACAACTTGCTTGATGTCATTTTCCGGATGGAATTGAAGCCCAACTGCAAATTTGCGATGAGGATCTTCAACGCCCTCGACAAGGCTCAGTCCCTGATCGGTATATTCTGCCGTCTGGATGAGACCCGTTCCTGCAACGGAAAGGATATTCTGATGATGCCAAGAAGAAACCTTGTCAAACGTATCGTCCCCTACAATGCTGCGTAACTTGCTGTTCACGGGCAGGATACGGATTGCATGATGGGTATAGTCGCGATTGGGCGTTCCCGGTGCCATGCGATGGATTTCCTTATAGGCCTTGACGCCCTGTGTCTTGTAATAATCAGGAATATCCTGAATGAAGGTGACGCCGTACACAATGCCCATCATCTGTTCGCTGCGGCATACGTTAAGAACGGGAATATCATGACGGCGGCAGTAATCCTGCAGTGCGTAGTCAGAAATATCCCGGGCCGCATTGATTGTTTCACCGTGATTTTTTTCTGTCTCTGGTACTTTGTACAGGGAGGGACTGATGTCTTCCCCACCCGTTCCAAATACACCATCGATTCCCTGCATCACAGTCTGGATATTGGTCCGTTCGAATCCATCATGGCGAATTTTATCAGCATACGCCTGTTTCAGCATCCCAGAAGGTTCCACATAGGCCTTGTCCACCGTTCCATCGGCGGCATAGGTGACGTCCGTGCTTTTGATCTGATCTAGTTCGACAGGAATCCCACCGGCCATTGTAATGATCTTTTTGAAAGCCTCATATGATTTTGCCTGTTTAGGACTTTTCCAGGAAATTCCAATGACCGGTTTCCCGCCCACCATGGCCTGGGCTTCCTGCCCATAGCCCAGGCAAATTCCTACCGTAAGAATCGCCGCAGATAAAACATGACTCCATTTTTTCATCTTTTCCTACTCCTTTCTGTATTCCGTTTAAGTAACTCATTTCAGTGTATCAAGACGCTAAAAAGAAGTCAAAAAAAAGGACAGCTTTGAATCAATCTGCATCGATTCTTGAAATCATTTCATCGATTCACTGGCTTCTAACGTTAATACCCACGGCTGAAGGTACCTCTTACCCCCCCACTCATCGTCCCTTTGTTTCAGTAAAAGAAAAGGATATAATCGACGAAATGATGGTTACGTCCTTTATCATACGTTTTTCGATCCTTAAGAGAGGTATATGAAGTATATGAAGCCGCAATCCCTACGCTGCTTCTTGGCGGCTACCCGAGAAGAAAACATAACCAAAGCAGCATCATTCCATCATCTGACGAGCTTACCTTATCAAGGCCCCTTCTGGAACTGGAACACGAACTGGGGAAGCGCTTTTTCCGCGCGGCAAAAAAAGGCCTGATCCTCACCGAAGCACGCCGGCTCCTACAGCCCCGCGCGAAGAAATCCTTTCTCTCGTGGGCCGAACGAAAGAAGAAATGATAAAGGGAATGGTAATCAGCGGGGACATTTATCTTGCGGCTGGTGCGATATCGCCATTATAATGACAGAACTGCAATAGACCTATCCCCGACTCCGTCTTAGAACCAATTCGGGAAGTCCCCTCTTTATCCTCAAGTCGCTTGATAAAGAAAAAAGAAAACCCTGTCCTTATAAGGACAGGGAAACGTTTTTAGCGGCCTTTTCTCGATTGAGCCAAGACCTGCATCTTTTCTTCGTAGTAGGCTGGCGTCATATCCATGAAGTGAGGATGCGGATTTTCAAAGCGCTGTTCTTCCTCCCAGATTTCTTCGGTCAGCTGATGCCGCACATACTCACGGATTGCGTCAAGGCTTGGTGTTTGATAGATTACCTTGCCGTCACGGACAACGGGAACCTTGAGGGCTTTAGCCGTGCAGTTTGTATAGTGACGGAGACGCCAAGGTTCCTTGGGATCGACATAGCGGAAGGGCGCCGAAAGGTCAACCGTTTCACCCTCGCAGGCAATGAGATCACAAAGGGCCTTGCCATTGCTGTTGTAGATACGGTACAAGTCCTTCCGGCCAGGATTCGTAATCTTTTCAATGGATTCAGAAACCTTGATGCGCGGCGTCCAGGTCTTGTCTTGGTTTTCGACAGCAACCAGCTTATAAACCGCACCGAAGACCGGATCGCTTTTAGCAGTAATGAGGCGTTCACCAACGCCAAAGGAATCGATGCGTCCTCCCTGATCAAGGATGGACCGAATGGTATATTCATCAAGGCTGTTTGAAGCCACAATTTGACAGTCATGGAGCCCTTCATCATCAAGGATCTTGCGGACCCGTTTGGAAAGGTAAGCCAGGTCCCCAGAATCAATGCGCACGCCTTTGAGCCGTTTGCCCATGGGATGAAGGATTTCCTTTGCCGTCCGGATAGCATTGGGCAGACCGGAATGGATGACGTCATACGTATCAATGAGAAGGACCACATTATCCGGGTAGATCTCCGCATATTTTTTGAAGGCTTCAAATTCGTCATCAAAGTACATCACCCAGCTGTGGGCCATGGTACCGCCTACGGGAATACCAAATTCCTTGCCTGCAAGGACGGTTGCGGTCCCATTGGCCCCACCAATATAAGCGGCACGGGCTCCATAGACAGCTGCATCCATGTTGTGGGCCCGGCGTGCACCAAAGTCAGATACAACGCGGCCCTGGGCCGCGCGGACAATCCGGTTCGTCTTTGTCGCAATGAGGGACTGATGATTGATTTCCGCAAGGATAGCGGTTTCAAGCAGCTGGGCATCGAGCATGGGCGCGGTAACCGTCAGGATGGGTTCATGGGGATACATGACGGTTCCTTCGAGCAGGGCATCGATATCGCCATGGAAATGATAGCTTTCAAGATAGGTCAGGAATTCTTCGCTAAACAGATGGAGGCTGCGGAAATAAGCTACGTCACTCTTTGAGAAATGGAAATTCTTCACCAGTTCGAGCACTTGTTCCAGGCCAGCAAAGATGGCATAGCCGCCATTATCAGGATTGTTTCGATAAAAGACATCGAAAGTGACTTTCTTTATCTTGTCCAGACCATCACTAAAATAGCCATTTGCCATGGTCATTTCATAAAGATCCATAACAAGGGACAAATTTCGTTCATCTGATTGCATTGGTGCATACCCTCCCAAGGTTTTGGCCCACGAAGGGGAATTCCTTGTGGGCCTCTGATAATGCGCCGCTTGTCTTGGGGGCGGGAAGAAGCGTCCCCTCTCAGCCTGTGGGCCATTCCGTTCTCATGACAAGCGTCAATATGTTTCATTTTATCATGTTGCATAGAAAAAGTCATGGCAATTATCTGAAAAACTGCACGTCTGACAAGTCAGTGCCCTTTTGTTTCAGGGAGCCGAATCATCTGTGTCTTTTTATCGTAAAGGGTCCGCGCTCCTGCATAAAGGGAGGCAAAACTTGTCAAGGTAACGACGGAAGCAATGGCAATCATGATGGAGATCTGGTAGAGAATGGCCAAAAGCGGAGGCGCCCCAGCAAGGATCTGCCCGGTCATCATGCCCGGCAGGGACACGATGCCCATGCCCACCATGGAGTTCAGCGTCGGAACCATGGCCGTTTCAAGGGCCCTGATGACAAATGGCTGGAGAATGTCTCCACTATCCGCGCCTAGGCAGGTCAAGGCTTCCATACGGGCCTGCTGCCCCACCAGGGTCTCCCGAAAGGTCTTGATGCCTAGGGAAACGCTGTTCATGGCATTGCCGAGGAGCATGCCGCCCAAAGGGATGACATACTGCGGGTCAAAAAAAGGTCTTCTTGCGACAGCCATGACAAAGAAGGCTAAAATGGAAAACCCGCCTAGAGTCATGGATAGACCAATCACAAAACGGAAAGAAGGAGAAAGGCCCGGATTTTTGGATAGGACGCGGTGGATGGAAAAAGCCATCATGACAAATAAATAAAGACCGGTCCATAACGAGTTGGGTCTATCAAAAAGATAGGTCAGGACCCATCCTGAAAGGATGAGCTGGATGGTCATCTTCGCGCTTGCCGTAAGAAGCAGGCCTGTCTTTTCAATGCGGCACCGCTTCATAATAAAAAGAATCAAAAGGAGCAAGAGATAAACCGTCGAAAATTGCAGAAACTGCATCAGGAACAGGTTCATTTTTCATGGCCTCCTGCTAGAAAAATCGTGGCATCAGCAAATTCATGCGTGAGGTGGGTATCATGGCACACACATAAGAGGGTCCTTCCCGTCTGATGGCTTTCTTCCTTTAAGGAATGAAACAGGGTTCGCGCTGTATCTTCATCAAGGGACGCAGTGGGTTCATCCAGCAGCAGAACATCAGGGGAAAAAGAAAGAAAAAGGGCAAGATAAGCGCGCTGCCGTTCCCCGCCAGAAAGACTGCGGCAGTCAGTTTCGATGGAAATAGGAAGGGCGGCCCGCCGAAGGGCTTCCCGCATCTGATCCAGATAAGGCGGCTTTTCACGCACGACCCCATAATACGCTTCGAAGTTTTCCTTGATGGTCCCTTCAAATAAAAAAGGTTCCTGGGGTACACGAAGTACTTTTTTCCGATAGCTGAGGATGTCATAGCTGGCAAGCGGCCTTCCCTCATAACGGACGGTTCCTTTATCTGGCAGGAGGGTGCCGTTAAGGAGCCGCAGATAGGTACTTTTGCCGCAGCCGCTGGGTCCGATGAGGAAGGTCATGGACCCTCGTTCAATCTTGATTTCCGGGTACACGATCCTTCCCAAAGCTGTCATTTGATCATCAGAATATAAAATTGGATTGCTCATTGCTGTCATCCCCTTTTATGCCCTTTTAATAGATCCTTTTTTCTGCAAGTGAGCACGAAAATAGGAAGAACCGTCATACGGGCATCTTTTCTTCTTCTTCCACTTCTTTGATCCGGTCCATGGCCTCTTCCTCTTCTGTTCCGCCATACCGGTCGGAAAGATGGACAAGGATCATGGCAATGACAAGAAGGGCATACCCATAAAAGGCTCCATAGACGCCTTCCCGCAGGACAGCAAATCCGGCTGCCAGGCAGCCAGCCATAAAGGAAAGGATGGTCCCTGTATAGAGAATGGCCTTGTGGAAATATTTCCAGTCCTTCGTCATGAAAAACTGGGTCCAAGCAAGTACAGACTGCTTCGTGTTATTTGAAAGAAAGATGGTCGCACTGGCATAGCCCTGGGCTTCGGAAAAAGTTCCCCATTGAAAACTGGCCGCAAAAATCATGGGATAGATGGTCATAATGGGGTCCCAAGTAAGAGGCATGAGCGCTACGAGGGTTATGGCAACGGCATTGACGCAGATGACGATTTTGCGCATATCTTTTTGGATTTTCTGGGAAAGCAGGAAAGAAACCACAACCCCAGCGGCAAACATGATGAGGGCCCCTACCCTTGTCATGACGGAGAAAAAATCACCGCCCAAAAAATCTTCCGTAATGCTCATGAGGTTCCCCGTCTGGGCATTGACAAAATTCCGGGCATGGAGCACTACGGAATACATCCCGCCAAAGCCAGCATAGCAGGCCATGAGCCAGTGAATGATTTCATCATAATGGGTGGCAAAATAGCCGCCTGTGTTCTTATTGGGTTTCATTGGCGTTTCGTAAGCTCCTTTTGAAAATCTTCTTTGATCCGGTCCATGAGATCCTTGCCGCAAATGAGGTCATAAGCCGTTCCTGCAAGAATCTTGGCACCATATAGGATGGCGGCATGGCCCATGTCATCCTTGCCATGATCCAAATATTCCTGGGAATGGGCTGCCGCGCCTTCCGGAACGAACTTGATGCGGGCGCAGGCGCCGGGCATACGGTGAAGGACATTGCCAAAATCCGTGGAACCTGTCTTTTCGCGAGGCGGTGCAATCCCTGGAGCGCCGCAGGCCTTGGCATTTTCCATGATGACGGCATTGAGGGTTGGTGCAGGCAGTTTATCGTCAAAAGAAGGACGGTCAACCATAGTAACCGTTACACCAGCCATAAGGGCCGCGCCCTTTAGGATATCGCGAACGCGGCTTACAACTTCATCAAGGGCTTCCCGAGAATAAGAGCGAAGGCAGAAGGATCCGACTGCTGTATCGGGAACGATATTATTGGGACCGGGCAAGGTTTCAATGGTATAGTGCATGCGGACATCGTCAGGCACATGTTCGCGCAGATATTCGATTCCGTTAAAGGCAAGAAGCAGGGCGTCCAGTGCCGACCGCCCTTTGTGGGGCGCAATGGCCGCATGGGAGGATTTGCCATGGAAGGTGGCAAGGATCTCACTGAGGGCAAGGCTCTTGACATCAGTTTGGGTGTAAGGACCGCCATGCATCATGAGTGCGACATCGATATCCTGGAAAAGACCGGCTTCAAGCATATTGATCTTGCCGCCAAAGCTTTCTTCAGCTGGCGTTCCGTAAATGACAAGCTGATAGGGACGGTCAGTGAGGATTTCTTTCAAGGCATGGGCTGCTCCAATCACGGCCGGTCCTTGGAGATGATGGCCGCAGCCGTGACCAAAATCCTTAAGTGCGTCATATTCGCATAATAGGCCAATGGATGGCCCGCCTTCCTCATGTTGGTACCGTGCACGAAAGGCGGTTGGAAGTCCGCCCACGCCAAGTTCCACTGCAAACCCCATTTCCTTAAAAAGGTCCGTCAGCAGCGAAGCTGCATGGACCTCCTTTCCTTCCCATTCAGGGTGGTCATAAATGTCGTCAGCCGTCGAAATAAGTACCCCTTTTTGTTCATCAATGAGGTGCCAAAGGGCTTCTTTTTGTGTATCCAATGGAAAATCCCCCTCTTTTCCTTGTTACTTCTTTCCTAAGTATAGAAAGGCTGCTTCCGCTTGTCAAACCCTCAAAAAAAAACGTCACCACAAACGGACGTTTGCAGTGACGCTTCAGGTTCAGGTACGAAATTATTTGCGAAGACCCAGTCTTTCAACGATGGAGCGGTATCTTTCGATATCCTTCTTCATGAGGTAATTCAGAAGACCGCGGCGCTGACCAACCATTTTCAGAAGACCACGACGGGAATGATGGTCTTTCTTGTTGTTCTTCAGGTGTTCTGTCAGATAGCTGATGCGTTCAGAAAGAATGGCAATCTGGACTTCCGGGGATCCCGTGTCAGCTTCGTTGATGCGGTAGGTTTCGATCAGTTCTTTTTTTCTTGCAGGTGTCAACATAATAAATTCCTCCTCAATACAGATCATGCCGATAACTGCAGCCAGCGTCGGAGATCGCATGGCAGCGTCATGGCTCGCCCTTGTGGGCACGTTGGTAGTATATCATAGTTTAGAAGCCGCCGCAACTAAAATCCATGAGCAGCGTCGCTTTTTTATCCTTTTCCATTTGCCGGATCAGCTGTTCTGCCGAGGAAAAACGGATTTCATCACGAATTTTTTCCATCAGCTTCACGGTGATGGTCTCACCATAAAGATTGCGGTCAAAGCCGAACAGATGGGCTTCCAACCGGATGTCCTCCGTGTCGAAGGTGGGATTGTTGCCCACATTGAGCATGGCTTTGTACCATGCGCCTTTGGCCTTGACAAGACCAGCATAGACACCATATTGGGGAATGGCAATCTTTGCATTCATAAGGCTGATATTAGCCGTGGGGAACCCCAGGGTACGGCCCCGTTTATCCCCATGGACGACGGTTCCATGGATTACGTAGGGCCGTCCCAACATGAAATTGGCTTTATGGATCTGTCCTTCCCCAATGGCCCGTCTGATCTGCGTACTGGAAATCACGCAGCCATCCAAGGTCAAAAGAGGACTGGTCAAGAGGGTGAGCTCATATTTTTCATGGACTTTGTTCAAAAAGTCCACATTCCCGGTACCGCCGGCGCCAAAGCTGAAATTGGTCCCAATCCCAACGGCCCGTACGCCCTTGTCTTCAAGGAGCGTGAGAAATCCGTCTGCGGAAAGATCGGCCAATTCCCGGGTGAAGGGAATGTTACAGAGAATATCAATTCCCATTTCCTCAAGAAGGGCAATCTTATCGGGATTGGAAAGAAGCCGGGGCGGTTCCTTTTCCGGCTTCAAAAAAGCCAAGGGATGATTGCTGAAGGTAAAGACCAAGGAAGAAAGTCCATGCTCCTTCGCATAGGCCCTGGTCGTATGGATGACCTTCTGATGCCCTCTATGGAGTCCGTCAAAGGTTCCCAGTGCCGCTGCCGAGGGCGGCAGCACCGCCTGATTCAGTTCATCCAATGTTGTTATGATTTGCATGGTACGCCATCACTCCGGAATGTAGATGATTTTATGGGGACACAGCCGTCCTTGTTTAGCACGGGCAAGGCCAATGACCTCATGACCGTTGCGCTCGATGACATAAAGTTGTCCTTCTTCAATGCCGCGAACCGTCGTGGCGACCCCTTGGGCAATGCGGCGGGCTTGGATGTCATTGACCTCACGATGCGGAAAATGACGCAGCACCACATCCAATGAAAGAGCGGTCCCATAGGGGTCCTGCTGGATTTCCTCCAAGGTATGGGCGTTTTCCAAGGTGAAGTCCCCCACTTTTGTGCGTAAAAGAAAACTCATGGTTCCTTCCATGGCAAGCTTTTTAGCAATATCCTCACACAGGGTCCGGATAAAGGTTCCCTTGGAACAAGTGACTTCAAAGAGCAGGGTCTTTTTCCGATAAGTCAAAAGGGATAGATCATGGATGGTAATGGGTCGAGGCTCCCGTTCCACTACAATCCCCTGTCGGGCTAGTTTATAGAGCTTTTTGCCGCCCACACTGATTGCCGAATACATGGGGGGAACCTGCATGCCCTCCCCAACAAAGGATTGGAGGGTTTCCTTGAGTTCAGCAAGATCAAGGTCCCGAACAGGACTTTCCGCAAGGACTTTTCCCTCCAAATCTCCCGTATCGGTACGAAAGCCAAAGGTCAGCTCCGCTCGGTAGGTCTTGCGGTCATGGGCCGCATATTCCAAAAAGCGCGTTGCCTGCCCAGTAAAGACAGGCAAGACACCGGCAGCCATGGGATCAAGGGTCCCTGCATGACCGATTTTTTTCATTTGGAGGATCTTCCGCATGGCGCCGACAACATCGTGACTGGTCATCCCCGATGGTTTCAGCACATTGAAGATGCCGTCCATGTCAGGCTCCTTGCAGGGCCTTCGAAAGGGCCTTGATCGATGATTCTTTGGCTTCGGGAAGAGGCGCTTTGATGGTACATCCCGCAGCTTTCACGTGCCCACCGCCGCCAAAGGAAAGGGCGATCTGACTGACATCGACCGAACGGGAACGCATGCTGACCCGCGTCTCATCTTCTTCCACAGCCTTGAAGACCACGGCCACTTCCACGCCTTCAATATAGCGGGGATAGTAGATGAAGCTGTCCGTAGAAATCTCCTTTTGATAAAGGTCATGATGGATTTCCAAGGTGCTGATCTTTCCACCTTCATAGAAGGTCAGCGTCGGCAGGACCTTGGCCAGCAGTTCGATGGTCTCCCTTGATTTCATCTCCAGGATATCGGAAATCTCGTCGGGATGGACGCCATAAGGCAGAAGCTCTGCGGCAGCCATCATGCACGCCGGCGTCGTATTTCCATACTTAAAGAAGCCGCAGTCCGTGACAATTGCCGTATAAAGACAGATGGCCATATTTTTATTGATGGGAACGTGATTTTCCTTAAAGAGCCGATAAATGACCTCACCGGTTGCCGCTGCCTTTGGGTCAAGGAGCAGGTAGTCGGCGTAATGCGTATTAGAAATATGGTGATCGATGTTGAGGATGGGAGATGACAAGGCCGCTTCATTGGCCCCCATCCGGTCCTTGGAGCTAGCATCAACCACAACAGTAAGATCCGTGGGAATGGTCTCCCCTTCCGCCACCTGATGGTACCCATCCGCACCGGGCATGAATCGATAGGTCGGGGGAATGACATCATCCACAAGAAGGTGCACCGTCTTTCCCTTTTGACGGAGTGCTTCAGCAAGGGCAAGCCCGGATCCCGTCGTATCCCCATCAGGGCCGATATGGCTGACGATGGCAATGCGGGAAGCCGTCATAATGAGATTCCACGTTTCCTGATAGCCCACGTTTTTACTCATGATGGTCTTCTTTCTCTTTGATTTCCTTCAGGATAGACTCAATATGAGCCGAGTATTCCATGGACGTATCTTTATGGAAGCTTAAATGGGGCGCCATCCGAAGTTTGATGCGTTTGGCAATTTCCGTCCGGAAATATCCCAGGCAGCTCTGAAGGCCTTTCCAGGCCTCCTCCTGCTGTTTTTCAGAGCCATAAAGGCTCACATAAATCTTGGCATAGCTGAGTTCATTTGTGACTTCAACGCCCGTAATGGTAACAAATTTTACACGCGGGTCCTTGACTTCACGCAGCAGCATATTGCTCAATTCCTGTTTGATCAGGGCCTGAAGTTTTTCAGCCCGTAATTTTGACATAGTACTTCTCCTTAGTCAGCTGCGACTTCTTCCATGATGTAGACTTCGAGCTGGTCGCCTTCCTTGATATCGCGATAGTCGGCAAGGGTGAGACCGCATTCATAGCTGGCCGCAACTTCCTTGACATCATCTTTGAAGCGGCGCAGGGAATCAAGTTCACCTTCATGGACAATGATTCCGTCGCGGACAAGGCGAATCTTGGCGTTTCTCGTAATCTTCCCGTCCTTGACATAAGCACCGGCAATAAGGTTCTTGTTGATGGGAATAACCTTACGGATTTCAACATGGCCAATGATCTTTTCCCGGAACTTCGGTGCCAGCATCCCCTTGATAGCCGCTTCAACATCATTGAGGGCATCATAGATGACGCGGTAGGTCCGGATATCGACCTGTTCGGTCTCGGCAGCTTTGCGCGCATTGGCATCAGGACGAACGTTGAAGCCAATGATGAGGGCATTGGAAGCACTGGCGAGCATGACGTCCGATTCGTTGATCGTACCGACACCGGAGTGCACAATCACAACCTTGACTTCCGTGTTCTTGATATTCGTAAGGGCCTGTTCAAGGGCCTGGATGGTTCCTTGGACATCGGCTTTGACAACGATGTTCAGGTCCTTCATTTCCCCTTCCTGGATACGGCTAAAGATATCATCAAGGGAAACCTTGGCTTTCTTCTGCTCGTCCATCTTTTGCTTATCCAGCCGTTTTTCAGCAACAACGCGCGCCGTATGTTCATCCGTTGCATCAAGGAAGTCACCGGCTTCTGGCACATCGTTGAGGCCCAGGACCTCAACCGGCGTAGAAGGGCCGGCCTTCTTTACTTTTTCACCCCGGTCGTTGACCATGGCACGGACTTTGCCATAAGTTGTTCCAGCAAGGATGGAATCACCGATATGGAGCGTCCCGCGGTCAACAAGGACCGTTGCCACCGGTCCACGGCCCTTATCCAGTTTAGCTTCAATGATGGTACCATGGGCGGGCAGGTCGGGGTTTGCTTTCAGTTCGAGCATATCGGCTTCCAAGAGAATCATTTCAAGGATATCAGAAATTCCCGTCTTCTGGCGGGCCGAAACAGGAACCATGATGGTATCGCCGCCCCAAGCTTCCGGAATGAGACCGTGTTCGGACAGCTGCTGCATGACAAAGTCAGGGTTGGCCCCTTCTTTATCGATTTTGTTGATGGCAACGATAACAGGCACATTGGCGGCCTTGGCATGGTTGATGGCTTCCAGTGTCTGGGGCATGACGCCGTCGTCCGCGGCAACAACAAGGACAGCAATATCCGTGACCTGAGCCCCTCTGGCACGCATGGCCGTAAAGGCTTCATGGCCCGGCGTATCCAAAAAGACAATGGGCCTGCCTTGGCAAATAACACGGTAGGCACCGATGTGCTGCGTAATCCCGCCAGCTTCACGGGCCGTCACATTGGTCTTACGGATAGCGTCAAGAAGGGACGTCTTCCCATGGTCAACGTGACCCATGACGGTAACAACAGGGGGACGGGGCTTGCGTTTGGCCGGATCATCTTCGACTTCCGGAAGTTCCGTCGGATCCTGTTCAGGAGGCGGTTCCTTGATTTCACAGTTGAAGTCCATACCTACGAGCTCGGCCGTTTCATGGTCAATTTCCTGATTGATGGTCACCATCTTCCCTAAGAGGAAGAGCTTCTTGATGACTTCATTGACATCGCGGCACAAAAGTTTGGCAAAGTCCTTGACACTGATGCTCTCGCCTACTTCAATGCTCGTCGGACGAACGACTTCAGCCTGCTTTTTCGGTGCGGCCTGGTTGTTGTTTTTGTGTTTATGGTTTTTCATCATATGATCTGCACTGCGTAAGGGGCGTGTATCGCGGCTTGCGTACGATCCCTTGATTTTTTCCTTTTTCTCCTTATGTCCGAAGTTCTGGTTTCTTTTTCCCATATCCTTTCCGGCATGGGGGCTGTTCATATTGAATCCGCTGTTTTGCGGACGGCCGCCGTTATTGCGGGGATTGTTCTGGCTGCGGCGGTTATTGCTGGTACCGCCGCGGTTATCCCGATTGTCATTATGACGGGGGCCATTCCCATTTGCTCTGCCATGGTTCTGCTGGCTGCCGCGGCTGCGATCATTATGGTCATTATGGGCAGTGCTTGCTCCATTATGCTGAGTGCGCTGACCATTTTGCTGATTCATGCGGCCGCTGTTTTGACGGTCCCGATTGTCAGGGCGACGGCTCTCCCCGCCATGACCGTTATGGTCGCCATGTTGGCTTCCCTGCTGATTGTGGCCTTCCTTGCGGCGATCTTCCCGCTGCTGGTCTTTCTGAGCAGGCTGCGCTGGATGAACAGGAGCAGCCTTGGGAGCAACTCGTTCCTTCGGCTGGCCAGAAGATTGCTGAGGCGCCTGAACCTTTTGCGAGGCTTTGGGTCCATTTCCCTTGCGGCCCATTTCCTTGAGGACCGTTTGCCGGACCCCTTCATCGACGGAGCTCAGGTTACTCTTGACAGCAATGTTGCGGCCCTTCAGGAAAGACACGATTTCCTTGCTGTCCACATTGATTTCTTTGGCGATCTCATATATTCTAAATTTTGTCATCCGCACACCTCCAGTAAAACGACTATATCATCATTTTCATAAAGTTCTTATCTAATAACACGACAGCAGCGCGAGGGGCCTTCCCAAGGGCTTGGCCAAGCCTTGCGGCTGTAAGACGTTTGGTAAAAGGAACATGGGTCTCTTTGCAGAGAGCCACCACTTTTTCGACCGTCCGGGGTGCTGCGTCCTCGGCAAGGACAGCATAGCAACCCATTCCCTTTTTCAGGGCTTCGCTGACGGCCATATCGCCAGATGCGGTCTTTCCTGCCTTTTGGGCAAGGCCCAAAGCAAAATAGAGCTGTTCATCGGTCTTCATGATTTTTTCAGTTCCTCTAACAAGGCATCCTTGCATTCCTTGGATACAGGTATGTCAAAAGCCCGTTCCAAGCTCTTTGAAGCAAAGGCTTTTTGGATGCAGCTGGGATCATCACAGACATAGGCACCGCGGCCCGCCTTTTTTCCGGTCCGGTCAAGGACAATGTCCCCATCCGGTGTCCGAACGATGCGAATCAGATCCTTCTTGTCCTTTTTGGTGCCGCAGCCAATACAGCTCCGCTGCGGGATCTTCTTGACCTTCATGCTTCATCCCCGTTTTCTTCACCAGCTGCGGCTTCCGCACTTTCACGAGCCTGGGTCTCACTCTTGATGTCGATTTTCCAGCCAGTGAGTTTAGCTGCAAGCCGAGCATTCTGGCCTTCCTTGCCAATAGCAAGGGAAAGCTGGAAGTCAGGCACGACGACACGGCAAATCTTGTGTTCGGCATCGGCTGCTGCCGATACGACCTTCGATGGGGAAAGGGCGCTGGCGACATATTCTTCCGGATTGTCACTGTATTTGACAATGTCAATCTTTTCGCCGCCCAATTCATCAACAACGGTCTGGACACGCATTCCCTTAGGACCGACGCAGGCACCAACAGGGTCAACACTGGGATTGGTGCTGTGGACCGCAATCTTGCTGCGCATCCCCGGTTCACGGGCAACGCTGTCAATGATGACAGTTCCATCCTGGATTTCCGCCACTTCCAATTCAAAAAGACGTTTCAAAAGACCAGGATGGGTCCGTGACAGGATAATTTGCGGCCCCTTGGTCGTCTTTTTGACTTCGACCACATAACATTTGATCCGCTGATGGTATTCATAGGTTTCCCCCGGAATCTGTTCGTTGGGAAGGAGCGTTCCCTCGGCCGTGCCCAGATCGACAAAGATGTTGCGGCCCTCGATGCGCTGGATAGTTCCGGTAACAATATCGTTTTCCCGATCGGAATACTTTTCGTAGACCATCCCTCGCTCTGCTTCGCGGATGCGTTGGACAATGACTTGTTTGGCATTTTGGGCAGCAATGCGGCCAAAGTTCTTGGGCGTCACTTCTTCTTCCACAACGTCCCCCGCCTGATAGCGCGGGTTCAGCTTGAACGCTTCGTCAAGGCTGATTTCGGTCAGGGGATTTTCCACTTCCGTTACGATATTTTTCTGCGCATAGACGTGGATTTCCCCATTTTCCTTGTTCATGGAAACCCTGACATTCTGAGTGGAGCCGAAATTCTTCTTATAGGCTGTGATGAGCGCCTCTTCCACCGCACTGTACAGTACGTCCGGAGAAATATGCTTCTCCTTGGCCAGCTGCGCAATGGCTCTTACAAAATCCGCATTCACTTGTAAAATCCTCCCTTAAAAATCCAAATGTGGTCTGACAGATGAAATAAGCGACCGCTCCAGGGTCACTTTCTGTTTCTTGAAGTTTTTCACGACCAAATGGGCTTCATCGTGGCTGACGAGTTCATAGGTCTGCACCTTCTTGCCTTCAAACGGGGCATAAAAGGATACATCAATCTTTTTTCCATAGTGATCGACGTAATCACTGTCCTTTTTAAGCGGTCTGTCAATCCCGGGGGAAGAGACTTCCAGATAGTACTGTTCCTTGATGACGTCTTTTTCATCCAATACTTTTTCAAGGTCACCGCTTACAGCCGTGCAGTCATCGATATCGATACCCCCTTCTTTATCGATGTAGACCCGGAGATACCAGTCCCGTTCCCGGACATATTCCACATCGACAAGTTCTACGCCGCACGCTTCACAAATGGGAAGGGCGAGCTCGCTGACCTGTTCCACGATTTTCTTTTTGTCCATTTGGCACCTGCTTCTTTTTCATTCATGATTCCGGAGAGCACCGGATATTGGAGCAAAACATCGGTCCGCACCTTGCTGCCCCCTCCCCACTTCCAGGGAGAAGGAAAACCGACTGGGAGCATGCTCCTTTTGCTCCTTGTAAACGAAAGAGCGGGTATAAATACCCACTCTCCAAGGTTTGCCTCAGTTTTCTATCGTTCATTATAACACGTACGCCAAGGAAAGGCAAGGAACTGTGCGCTCTCTTCGGCTTCCCGCCTTATTGGTTGAGCAGATACGCGTTTAAGGCCTGGGATAACTCCATCCCCAGCGTATGAGGAGATAAGGGCGTCCAAGCGCTGTCACGGACGGTGGACTCGCTGATCATGGTGCCCTGCCGGCGGCTGTAATCCGCGCGGTACAGGTCCATAT
Source organism: Acidaminococcus sp. BV3L6 (assembly GCF_000468835.1). Lineage (NCBI taxonomy): Bacteria > Bacillati > Bacillota > Negativicutes > Acidaminococcales > Acidaminococcaceae > Acidaminococcus > Acidaminococcus sp. BV3L6. The sequence goes on from NZ_AWUR01000031.1 coordinate 29,421, forward strand.
AGGTCTTGAGTCTCACATCGTAACGGGAATAAAGAAAGGTCGTGTTGCCTCCCCGGCGGACCCATTTGTTCCAGACCGTCAGTATGCCCGTCTCTTTATCATAGCTTAGGGAACGGGAATCAAAATAGACTTCATAGTGGGAGTTCATGGCAGCCAGTTCCCAGGCAGCCTCCTTGTCACTCGGCACGGTGGGAAGAGATTCTTCCTCAAGGGTTGAAAGCTTGTTTCCTTTTTGGGAGGATGTTGCCGCTTCTTCCGTAGATTCCTGCCTCATTTTATTTTTTTCTTCCGCCCGTCTCAAATACTTTTTCCAGGAAGGCTCTTCCTGTTCCGCCACAGATTTTGCTTTGGCCTTTTCCGCGATAGGATCCGCCATTTTTTGGGGCACATCCATTTTCTTTGCTGGGACGGCTGCCATTTCTTTTCTCCCCGCCACGGATTGGGCCGATGTTTCAGGCTGCACGGTCTTTTTAGGTGCAGCCTCTTCTCCGGTTGAAGTTCCAAGGGCTTCTCCAGTCAGGCCTTTTCCCGCAAGCGCTTCTCGTGCCGCTTTGCCGCGGCTCGTATAGCGTTTCCACAGAGGCTCGTTGGAAAGGACTTCTTCTGCTTTTTGACGGGCAAGAGCCGCTTCTTTATCTTTTTCTTCCTTAGCAGCCGCTTCCTCGGCAGCTCTTTGTTTGGCCCTGGTTGTATATTTCCGCCACTGGGCACTTTCCGCGGCGCTTACCGCTGCCGAAAAGGGCATGGCTGCAATCGCGCCGAGGACCAGGACGGTGATGATTTGCTTTTTCATGGCTAAATTTCCTTTCCCCCAAAAACTTATTTTAACCTTTTTATTTTACCATATTTTAAGCGCTCCGTCAGGCCAATTTATCCTCAAGGCAGCATAAGGAAAAGCGCGGCGCTTTCCTTTCCTCCAGCTATTTTGTAACGGTTACGGCGTGCATCTTTCGTCCATTTTTGTCATAACAGATAAACTCCAAGGCCTCATTTGAAGCCCGAAGAAGCAGATAATTCCTATCCTCCGGTTGGCGTGCCACCATCTTGTCAAGGGCATGCTGCTTCCATAGCCCCGGGTACTGCACATCACCGGCAACCCCGGTCAAAAGGTAAAGGGGCCCTGTTTCATCACGGCGGAACCCCTTGATATGCCCGCGGTCCCGGAAGGTATGGAGATGGGCCGTAAGCACGGCATCCACTTGAGCCTCGTCAAAAATGGGCATAAAAAAGCGTCCTGTATCAGAAAAACCTTCCTCCCGCGGGGTCGGTCTTGAGGCAAATCCATACTGCAGCACATCACGGTGCATAAGAACGACTTTCCATTTCTTTTTTGTTCCTGCCAGATCACGCCGCAGCCATTCCGCCTCATCCTTAAGAAGATTCGGTTCCCACGCCTTGAGTTCACTGTCCTGGGTATTGAGGACCGTAAAATGGACCTCCCCGACATCAAAGGAATAAAATTCCCCGGCATAGCGGGCATCGCCTGCAGGCAGCTGAAAAAGCTGGAGATAAGCCAGAGGTCGGCGCACTTTCCAATCAAGGGTATAGGTCTCATGATTGCCGAGGAGGGGAGCCACGGGGATCCGTTCAATCACGCCTTGAAGGGCATCAAACCAGGCATCCCACTGGTAGGCATGCTCCCCGTTATCCACAAGGTCCCCCATATTCACAAAAAAGGACACGTCAGGATGGTCTTTAAAGGCCTTTTGAGCAAGGGCCTTCCAGCCGCTGTAATCAGCGGACTGGGAATCGGGAAAGATAAGCGCCGAAAAAGAGCCCTGTGCCGGCGTTTCAAGGGGCATCCAGGGGCTGCGTTTCCGGTCGTTGCCAACGCGGTATTCATAGCTTGTACCGGGCGTAAGGCCAGTCACCATGACCGTATGGAGATGACGCGTGACTCCGTTATCAGTAAAGACGGAAGACGTGGCCGGGACAACTTGGCTTGCCTTCTCCCCTTTTTTCCGGATTTCGGCAAGCGCTCTATTGTCTTCATCCTGGGACTGCCACATCAAGGTCCGACTCGTGGAAGGATCTTGGGTCATGATCTGCCGGATTTCATAAGCATCAGCACGGCTTGTCAGATCATAGCGATGGAGAAGGGAACGAATCTTATTTTCGACTTGGAAGCGAGGTTCTGCCAGCTGAGGCAATGTGAAGCATATCACCAAGGCAGCTATGAGAAACATGACGGCCGTCAGTACGTATTTTCTTCTTTTCATGGGGAAAAACCTTGTCCTTTCGTTTTACTGGCTCCTATCATACTGTAAAATCAGGCGGAAGAAAACTATTTCTTATGCATGACGGTCCATACCTCATAAGCATAAAAAAGAAAGGGCCCACCGAAGCGGTACCCTTTCGATATATGGATATATGGATTAAGCTTTTGCATTGCGGGCTCTTTGACGGGCGCGTTCCAAACGGGAAAGGATCTTCTTTCTCATCCTAATGCTCTTAGGCGTCACTTCCACCGTTTCATCTTCGTTGATATGTTCCAAAGCGCCTTCCAAAGAGAAGGTTTGCGGCGGAATGAGCCGGACGGCATCATCACTGCCAGCGGCACGCATGTTGGAAACATGCTTCTTCTTGCAGGGATTGACATCCATATCATCCTCACGGCTGTTTTCCCCAACAATCTGGCCTTCATAGACCTGTTCACCCGGATTGATATACATAGTGCCGCGAGCCTGGCACTTATCAATGCCATAAGCGGTCGTTTCACCAGCTTCAAAAGCAACAAGGCTGCCGCGCGTACGGCCGGGGATATCCCCCTTATAGGCACCCCAACCGGCAAAGACGTGATTCATGATGCCGTTGCCTTTGGTATCGGTGAGGAACTGGCTGCGGAAGCCAATGAGGCCGCGGGCCGGAATGATGAATTCCATGCGCAGATACCCGGACATTTCCGTCATGTTCTGGAGTTCGGCCTTACGAATGCCCAGACCTTCCATGACAGGACCCATGAAGTCCTGCGGGACGTCAATGGTCAGAGCTTCCATTGGTTCCAGGAGCTTGCCGTTTTCGTCGCGGCGCATGATAACACTCGGTTTACCAACCTGCAGTTCAAACCCTTCACGGCGCATGGCTTCGATCAGGACGGACAGATGGAGTTCACCACGGCCGGAAACCTTGAAGGTATCTGGGGAATCCGTATCCTCAACACGCATGGACACGTTTGTTTCCACTTCTTTATACAGGCGTTCACGAATATGGCGGCTTGTGATGAAATCCCCTTCCTGACCGGCAAAAGGACTGTCGTTGACCGAAAAGGTCATGGACAGGGTCGGTTCGTCAACTTTGATGCCAGCGAGCTGTTCCGGATTTTCCGAATCAGCAATGGTATCGCCGATTTCAACATCCTGCAGCCCTATGAGAGCAATGATTTCCCCGGCTTTGGCTTCCTGGGTCTCGACCCGTTTCAGGCCTTCATAGGTATACAGACGGCCAATTTTTTCATTGGTCCGCTGATCGTCGTGCATAAGACAGATCATCTGGCCATTCTTGATGGTCCCGCGGACAATACGGCCGACAACGATGCGGCCGACATAGTCATCATAGTCGAGGGTATTGGCAAGCATCTGGAGCGGGCCGTCCACATCAACATCAGGAGCCGGGATGGTGTCCATGATGACCTTAAAGAGCGGATCGAGGTTATCACTGTCATCATCCATGGAAAGTTTCGCAATGCCCTTCTTGGCAGAGCAATAGACAACAGGGAAATCAAGCTGATCATCGGAGGCATTCAGTTCAATGAAAAGGTCAAGGACCTCATCAACAACTTCATCCACGCGCTGATCCGGACGGTCGATCTTGTTGATGACGACAACTGGTTTCAGATGATGTTCCAAAGCCTTACGGAGCACGTATTTGGTCTGGGGCATCGGGCCTTCATATGCATCTACGAGCAGTAATACACCGTCTACCATGTTGAGCACACGTTCCACTTCGCCGCCGAAGTCAGCGTGGCCCGGCGTATCCAAGATATTGATCTTGGTGCCTTCATGCATGACGGACGTGTTCTTGGCAAGGATCGTAATGCCGCGTTCACGTTCCTGATCATTGGAGTCCATGACACGTTCCTGCACCTTTTCATTGGCACGGAAGACATGGCTCTGTTTCAGCATGGCATCGACCAAAGTCGTCTTACCATGGTCAACGTGAGCGATGATGGCAATGTTACGCAAATCATTTCTAATCATAAAAGCCTTATCCCCTCTACACTTGATTCAGATAGATAAATCAAGAGGATGCTTATAGAAAGCATCCTCCTTAGACTACAAAATTCGACTTAACAATTATATTCTTTTAAAGGAATACTGTCAACAGAAAATCCTTATTCCCTGATTTCCCGCCGTTCAGAAAGAGTCACGGGCAACGGAAAGAGGTAAAGGAAGCGCTTTTTAGGTGAAAAGACGGCTTACACATTTTTCATGATGTCGTCGACGTATTTCTTGATCTTCATGAGGCGTCCCTTGATATCCGGGACAAGAGCCACATTGTGGACCACTTTCTGCATGATCCGCCCCTTGTAGACCAAGTAGGTCTTTTCGAGGCTGTGCATCAGGTCGCTCAATTCCTGGACAGCCGGTTCCATCTGGACAACCTCCGTCGGGATGATATGCCACTGCGTCCCATCGATGACAGCCGTATCGCCATAATTGGGGATATAGGCAGCTGTTCCCAATTCCGTCCGAAGCGATTCAGCAAAGGTGGCTGCAGAATCGTATTCACCATGGACCACAAAGAATGCGTTGGGGCGCCGAATCATGCCCTTATAAAGGTCTATCATCTGATGTTTATCCGCATGGGCCGAAAAGCCGGTCATATTATAGATTTTGGCTCCGACGACGATTTCTTCGCCCATAATCTTGACTTTCTTGGCACCATCCACGAGCTGCCGTCCCAAACTGCCTTCTGCCTGATAGCCGGCAAATATGACGGAACTATCCTTACGCCACAGGTTGTGTTTCAAATGATGGAGCACGCGGCCCGCGTCAGCCATGCCGCTGGCAGAAATGATGATCATTGGGCTTGGCATGTCATTGATGGCCCGCGATTCTTCCGGTGTTTCCGTATAATGGACGTTGGGCATGTCGATGAGGCGTCCCCCCTGTTTTTGATAGATGGACCGTGCCTCTTCATCATACTCATCCGGATTGAAGAGCATGACCTTGGTTGCTTTAATGGCCATAGGGCTATCAACCATAATGGGAACAGTTGGAAGCTTACCGCTTGACATGAGTTTCTGGAAATAGTAGAGCATGACCTGTGTACGGCCAACGGCAAAGGCCGGAATGATGATGTTGCCGCCGCGGGAAAGGGCATCCTTGATGATTTCGAGAAGTTCTGCCTCGCGGTCTGCCGTTTCATGGACCCGGTTGCCATAAGTGGATTCCGTGATGATGAAATCCGCTCCGGAAAGCTGATGGGGATCATCAAGGATAGGCACGTTTGGCTGGCCAATATCGCCCGTATAGATGAGCTTTGTTTCCTTGCCGTTTTCGCGTACAATGACATTTACGAGGGCACTTCCTAGGATATGACCGGCAACACGGAAGCGAATGGTCACCCCGTCACAAATTTCAAAATTTTCATCATAATCGTGGCAGACAAACTGTTTTAATGCCAGATACGCGTCGTCCACGGTATAAAGGGGCGTCACGGCTTCTTTGCCTTTACGCAGTCCTTTACGGGTCTCGATCTCCGCATCCTGTTCCTGGATATGGCCGCAGTCCGGCAAGAGGATCTCGCACAGCTCCTTTGTTACATGGGTACAGTAAATGGGGCCTTTAAAGCCTTCCTTGACGAGACGGGGCAAAAGCCCGCTGTGGTCGACATGGGCATGGCTGAGTACAACCGCGTCGATTTCACCAGGGTGAAAGGCAAATGGTTTGCGATTGAGGCTGCGGATCAGTTTGGGCCCTTGGAACATGCCACAGTCAAGCAGGATTTTCTTGCTGCCCACTTCAAGCATGTGGCAGGAACCTGTTACGACCTTATCGGCACCGAGGAACCGGATCTTCATGATAGTCACCTTCCTTAGCGGAAATATTTTCTGATTATTTCCTATATTATACCATGTATATGTGACAAAAAGAGGAAAAAATTTCCCCCTTTTTTACTCAAAAAGAAAAACCCCTGCAGCAAGCCGTAGCGGCTCCTTGCAGGGGAAATCCCTCAAAAAAGTTCAATCTGATCCGTCTCAGGCAGGCCTTCAAGGACTCCCAGGTCGGCCAGGACTTCTACAGCGGTATTGCTGATCTTGGCCCGGTTCCGCAAGTCTTCCCTTGAAATGAAGGGGCCTTTGCTGCGGGCTTTTACAATATTTTCAGCGGCGACACCGCCAATTCCGCCAATGGCACCCAAGGGCGGCAAAAGACCTTTATCGGTTACAATGAATTGATGAGCATCAGAACGGTACAGGTCCACGTCTTCAAATTCAAATCCCCGGGCGAGCATTTCCACGGCCAGTTCCATATAGGTGGCCGTTTCCTTGTCGTTGACAGAAGCCTTTGTTCCCTGCTGTCCTACATTCTTGATGAAGGAACGCATGAAATTGATGCCTTTATGGACTTCCACAAAGTCAAACTTCGGGGCCCGGATCGTAAAATAGGCCGAATAAAATTCCTTTGGATGATGGACCTTACAGTAGGCAATGCGGTAAGCCGACAGGACATACGCTACGGCATGGGCTTTAGGGAAAAGATACTGCAGCGTTTTGCAGCTCTTGATATAGAATTCAGGAATATTGGCTTTCTTGAAAGCTTCTTCCTGCTCGGCCTTGAAGCCCTGTTTATGGGCTTTTCCTTTACGGGCCCATTCCATGATGCCAAAAGCCATGCTGGGCTCCATGCCTTTATTGATGAGCCAGTTCATGATATCGTCACGAGTTGAGATGGTATCTTCTGTTGGCGTCCCGTTCTTGATCAGGTCCTGAGCATTGTTGAGCCATACGTCGGTTCCGTGGGAGTACCCGGAAATACGCAGGAGGTCGGAAAAATTCTTTGGCTTAACGTCAGAAATCATCTGCCGTACAAAGCGGGTCCCACATTCCGGGACGCCGTAGGTCGCAACGTCGGTCATGATGTCTTCAGGGGACACACCAATGGATTTGGTACTAAGGAAAAGCTCCATCGTATCAGGGTCGCCTACAGGAATATTCTTGCAGTAGCCCTCCCCCAGCATGTTATCAAGCATACGGATCATGGTCGGATCATCGTGGCCGAGGATATCAAGCTTAACGATACGGTCATTGATGGAATGATAATCATAATGGGTCGTGATGGTGCCGCAGGTCGGATCGTCAGCTGGGTAGGAAACAGGCGTCAGATAATGGACGTCAAGATCGCGCGGCACAACCATGATCCCGGCCGGATGCTGACCGGTGGTCCTTTTGACACCGACAAGCTTTGGGATGAGTCCTTCGATAAAAGCCGTCCGTTTGGGTTCGTTGCGGTTTTCATAGTACTTCTTAATGTAGCCATAAGCCGTCTTATCGGCAATGGTTCCCAGCGTGCCGGCGCGGAAGACATTATCCCGACCAAAGAGGTCTTCTGTGTATTTATGGGCCCGCGGCTGGTATTCACCGGAGAAGTTCAGATCGATATCAGGAACTTTATCCCCGTGGAATCCCAGAAAGACGGCAAACGGGATATTGTGGCCATCCTTGACCATCATGGTCCCGCATTCCGGGCAAGCCTTGTCAGCAAGGTCAAAACCGGAGCCGACACTGCCATCGGTAAACCACTCCGTATGGTAGCAATGAGGACAGCGATAATGCGGCGGAAGGGGATTCACTTCCGTAATGTTCAGCATGGTTGCAACAAAAGAAGAACCTACACTGCCTCTGGACCCTACCATGTACCCGTCGTCATTGGATTTTTTGACGAGCAGGTGGGCAATGTAATACAAGACGGAAAAGCCATTGCCAATAATGGATGACAGTTCGAGTTTAAGGCGGTCCTCCACGATTTTAGGCAGTTTTGGTCCATACCATTCATGGGCCCTGCCATAACTCATGGATTCCACTTTTTCCTTCGCCCCGGGAATCATCGGGGAATAGAGCTGATCTCGGTCTGGGACAGGTTTGAACTTTTCAATCATGTCGTTGATCTTATTGGTATTTTCGACAACGACCTCATAGGCCCGTTCCTTCCCCAAATAGGAAAATTCTTCAAGCATCTCTTCCGTTGTCCGCAGGTACAAGGGCGGCTGCTCCTCATCAGGATAGCCCATACCGGCCTGCAGGATGCGGCGGGCAATGGCATCCTCAGGATTGAGGAAGTGGACGTCGCAAGTGGCTACGACGAGTTTTCCCAATTCATCCCCCAAGGCGAGAATCTTTTTATTGATGGTCTGCAGGTCTTCCCAAGTATTGATTTCCGGATAACGGTCATCGCGGAGCAGGTACTGGTTGTTCCCGCAGGGCTGGATTTCAAGGTAATCATAAAAATCGGCAATTTGAAGGAGCTCTTCGTGGCTTGCTCCCGAAAGGATTGCGCGGTAAACTTCACCGGCTGCACAGGCTGAACCAATGATGATGTCGTCGCGGTACTGCTCAATGAGTCCCTTGGTCATACGGGGCCGCTTTGGCTTTCCCCCAAAATACTGCAAGTGGGAAAGGGACACAAGGCGGTATAGGTTCCGCAGGCCAGCAAAGCTTTTTGCCAGCAGGATGATGTGGTAATTTTTCTTATCTTCCTTACTGTGGCAAAGGTATCCTTCTACCCCAAAAATCAGCTTGAAGTCCTTGAACTTCACTGCCTCATCATAGGCAAAAGGATAAGCCTGGACCACACCATGGTCCGTAATGGCAAGGGCCTTGTGACCCCATTTTGCCGCCGTATCGACAAGTTCTTCAATAGGCGTCAGGCCATCCATCTTGCTCATTTTGGTATGGCAGTGAAGCTCAATCCGCTTGACTTCCGACTTGTCTTCCCGTGCTTTTTTGGGCAGGAGCATGATGCCCTTGACGATGGTCATGACCAGTTCGCTGTTTTCATAGCGGTCCACTTCCACATTGCCCTGGATAAGGACATGGGATCCCTTGGGAATCTTTTTCTGGAGAGCTTCTGCTTCCTTCTTGTTCTTGACCAAATCATTTTCTTCCTTAAAGGACCCAAACCGGATCTTGGCCAAGAGTCCATTCGTCTCATCGCGCAGCAAAATAGAGAGGATAACAGCATTGGTCCGCAGTTCCCGTTCTTCAAAGCCAACAACGTCACCTTCAACGACAACGCCGTTTTCCTCTTCGACAATTTCATCCATGGTCCGCGGTTTTTTCGTTATCTTACGGCCATAGACGACATCCTTGCCGCCGCTTTTTTGATTGCCCTGCTGCTGAAGGGCGCGCAGGGCATTTTGATAGGCCTTGCTTTGAAAGGTCATTTCCGCGGCCGCATCCATGGGTTCTTCATTCTCGTCCAGCAGTTCCGGCGGTTCTTCCGGAAGAGGAATAGTTTCCATTTCCGGCATTTCGGGCAAAGAAAAAGCAACGTCCACGGAATCCCTCGGTTTATCTTCCTCACAGGGAGGATAGACATCCCTCGCCTTTTCATTGATGAAGGAGACCTCCTCAACGCAGCAGGCAGCGGCAATTTTCTTTGCCACTGCCATGAGGTTCTGTTCTTCCAGAGGATTGGTTTCTACGCCATAGGAGATCTTCCACGTATTGGTCCGCTCATTGATTTCAACATAGTCAAGCGGGATTTTCCTGATACAGGCATTCTGTTCCGGAGACAGTTCCAACGTTTGCAGGAAGGAAAGGAAGTTATGTCTGTCCGGAATGATCCGATAACTCTCAGAATGCATGATGCCTCCTATTCTTCCATATTTGACAGATTCTTTATTTTTTTGACGGCTCTCAGTTGGAGGAGTCCATCAAGGATTTCATTGGCATTTTCATATTTGCTGATCTTGGCATTGACAACGATCCGTAAGGTTTGTTCTTCCGGCCGGCTTGCCATATCAAGGACGCGGGTCTTCACGTTATGACGGGAAAAGTAGTCCATGACATCCATCATACTGTCCGGATTGCTCTCACAGACGATGGCGAGCTTTACTTTCACATTGCGTCCCGAAGGAAGGACTTTTTTTTCGATTCCCCGAATGGCCATCAAGGTAATGAGGGACACGATGGTAGCCACGACCCCCAGACCAAGCATACCGCAGCCAACGGTAAGCCCAATGGCAGAAACCATCCAGACGCTGGCCGCGGTTGTAAGCCCCTTGACCGTAAGTCCCTCATGCAGGATGGTACCGGCGCCTAAGAAGCCGACACCGGTCACAACCTGGGAAGCAATCCGGGACGGGTCGCGGTTCAGAGGATGACCGTCAATGCCATAAATGGAAACAATCATCAAAAGGGCTGACCCCGTTGCCACCAGCACATGGGTCCTAAGGCCTGCCGGACGGTCTCCGGCGCTGCGCTCCAGACCAATGATCCCGCCGAGAAAAGCGGTTAGGAGAAGCCGGAGCACAAGATGCATGAACTGAGTGTCAAACATGGGTCAAACCTCCTTCACGATCAGCTTACAACGTCTTGGAAAGGATATCCTTCAAAGCGGACACGTAATCCCCGTCCAAGGGCAAATCGCACATTTCACCGGTATAGCGAACCTTGACTTCCATGGCGCCCCGCTGCAAAGTCTTGGGGCCAACCACGACGCGGACGGGATAACCGATGAGGTCGGCATCCTTGAATTTGACGCCAGCCCGTTCATCACGGTCATCAAGGATGGCATCGATTCCCTGGGCATTGAGGGCCTGATAGATTTCCCCTGCCTTGGCAAAGCTTTCTTCATCCTTTACATTGACAGGCAAAACGATTACTTCATAAGGGGCGATGTTTTTGGGCATGATGGCTCCGTTTGCATCATGGTACTGTTCTATAACAGCTGCCAGGGTCCGGCCGACACCGATGCCATAGGAGCCCATGTAAAACGGCTTTTCCTTCCCTTCCGGGTCAAGAAACGTGGCATGGAGGGCTTCGGAGTATTTGGTATAGAGTTTGAAGACCTGCCCCACTTCAATGCCTCGGGCTTCTTTCAAATGCCCTTTGCAGTGAGGGCACTGGTCCCCTTCATGGGCCGTGCGGATGTCAAGGACCTTGGTATAGACAAAGTCACGACAAGGTTCGGCGTCAACATAATGGGTATCCACTTCATTGGCACCACAGCAGACATTGTGCATATTCATGACCGTGGCGTCAATGAGGATGGTGCACTTATTAAGGTCGAGGCCAATAGGGCCCATAAAGCCCGGAACGGTTCCTGCCGCCCGGATCTGCTCGTCGGAAGCCATCATGACTTCATTGGCCCCAACCGCATTGGTGACCTTGATTTCGTTCACTTCATGGTCGCCGCGGACAAAACAAAGGATCAGACCGCCCTTATCGCTTGTCAGAGCAACGGCCTTGACGCTCTTTTCAATCGGTGCATGGAGATACTCACAGACCGCTTCAATGGTGTTGCAGCCCGGGGTACCTACGGTATGAAGCTCGCGCGGAGCTTCCTCTTGGCTGGGCAGGGCTTCACATTCAGCCTTTTCCACATCGGCTGCATAATCACACGTATCACAGTACACAATGCCAGCTTCGCCGCTTGCCGCGATTCCCATGAATTCATGGGATCCATTGCCGCCAATGGCGCCGGGGTCTGCTTCAACCGGTCGGTAGTTGAGCCCGCAGCGGTCAAAGATGCGGGCGTAGGCATCATACATCTTCTGATAGGACTCATCAAGGCCCGCTTCATCCGCATCGAAGGTATAGGCATCCTTCATGATGAATTCGCGGCTTCTCATGAGGCCAAAGCGGGGCCGCTTTTCATCACGGAACTTGCTCTGGATCTGATAAAGGCTCGTCGGTAGCTGACGGTAGGAATGGAGCTCATTCTTAACGAGGGTGGTAATCATTTCTTCATGCGTTGGGCCCAGGCAGAATTCTCGGCCGTGGCGATCCCGCACACGGAACATTTCCGCCCCATAGACATCCCAACGGCCGCTTTCCTTCCAGATTTCGGAAGGCTGTACAATCGGCATCATGATTTCCTGCGAATCGATGGCGTCCATTTCCTCCCGGATGATGCGTTCAATCTTCTTGATGCTTTTCCACGCCAGTGGAAGGTAGGTATAAAGCCCGCCAGCAATCTTACGGATATAGCCAGCACGCAGCATCAATTTGTGGCTTTCAAGGACAGCTTCTGCCGGCACTTCACGAAGGGTCGGCGCATAGAGTTTTGAAACGAGCATTATGAGTTCTTCCTTTCCTCAATGATTTTATGGATTTCAACAAACAGCTGATCGACAAGTTCATCTTCTGGGACACGGCGAAGGATCTCCCCTTTGCGGAATAAAAGACCCTCCCCTTTTCCGCCGGCAATCCCCACATCGGCTTCCCTGGCTTCACCAGGACCATTGACAGCGCATCCCATGACAGCAATGGTCAAAGGATCGCGGAGACCGGAGAGTCGTTTTTCCACTTCCAAGGCAAGCTTTTCCAAGGGAACACAGGTTCTGCCGCAAGTTGGACAGGAAACAAGGGTCGGCCCATAGGTACGGAGGCCCAAGGACTTGAGAATTTCATAGGCAGTTACGACTTCTGGGCGGGGATCCCCCGTAAGGGATACACGGACCGTATCCCCAATACCCTCAGCAAGGAGGGTACCAATGCCAACGGCAGATTTGACGATGCCCATATGATAGGTTCCCGCTTCCGTAATGCCTACATGAAGGGGGTAATCGCAGGCCGCCGCCATCTTTCGATAGGCCTCTACCGTAAGGGGTACATCATGGGCCTTCAAGGAAATGACGATATCATGAAAATCCATCTCCTCAAGGATGCGGATGTGCCGCCAAGCCGCTTCTGCCATGGCATGGGCCGTAGGATGACCGTAGGCCTCCAAAAGGTCCTTGGGAAGCGAGCCCGCATTGACACCAATGCGGATAGGAATACGACGTTCCTTGGCCTTTTTGACAACGGCCTCTACCCGGTCCCGTCCCCCAATATTGCCCGGATTGAGACGCAGGGCCGAAACTCCGGCATCAATAGCGGCAAGGGCCAAGCGATAATCAAAATGGATATCGGCAATGACGGGAATGGGGCTTTCCTTGGTAATGACGGAAAGGGCCTCTGCAGCCTCCATGGTAGGAACCGCACAGCGGATCACTTCACAGCCCAGTTCTTGCAGGTCACGGATCTGGGCAAGGGTGGCTGCCGCGTCTTCCGTCTTTGTATTGGTCATGGATTGGACTACGACGGGATGGCCGCCGCCAATGGTGACAGAACCGACCTGTACTTCCCTCGTTTTTCTTCTTTCCATATTACATCTCCTTAGCGCAGGATATCACTGATTGTTGCATAAATCGTGAGCCCCAGGATGAGAGCGACACCGACGAGCTGAACCCGTTCCTTGGCCTTAGGAGGAAGGGGATGCCGAAGGATACCCTCAACAGCGAGGATGAGGAACTGACCCCCATCAAGGGCCGGTATAGGAATGAGGTTCAAAATACCAAGGTTCAGACTCAAAAAGGCGATAAAGGTCAAAAAGGGAATCATGCCTTCCTGGGCCACACTGCCCGCCATTTGCGCCACACCAATCGGGCCTGCCACATTGACTCCCGCTTTGCCGGTAAGGATCTGACGCAGGCCATCCACCATTCCCTTCATGATACGGCCTTCCGTCAATACGGCGTAACGGACACTTTCCGAAAGACCTAGAGGCCGTTTTTCCAAAGTAGGCATGACCCCGATCAGATAGCGTCCCGCTTCCTGATCAAATTGAGGAATCAAGGTCTTTTCGAGGGTCTTCCCTCCTCGTTGGATAACAAGCGTGCTTTTCTTGCTGCCTGCTTCTTGGATCAGGGTAGACACATCCGTCCAGGCCGATAGTTTCGTTCCGTTGATGGAAATGATCCGGTCCCCCTTCATCAGTCCGGCATCGCTGGCAGGCTGATGATCCATAACGCGGCCCAAGACGGGTTCATTGACCGGGGTCTCTGTCCCATGGAAAAAGAAGATTCCGAAGAAAAGCAAAAGCGGCAGGAGAAAGTTCATGGTGACACCGGCAAGGATGACTACCATTCGGGCCCACAGGGGTTTTGTATGAAAGCCATTTTCCACGTTTTCCTCGCCGGGCTCCATGCCGGCAATACGGTTAAATCCCCCAAGCGGCAGGGCCCGCAGCGTATAGACCGTGCCCTTTTCCTCGGTTTGATAAAGTTTGGGACCAAAGCCAATGGCAAATTCATCGACCTGCATCCCGACAAGTTTAGCCGCCGCAAAATGGCCCAGTTCATGCACTGTGATGAGCACGCCAAAGACAATAAGCGCGGCAAGGAGGGTCGTCATTTAGACCTCCCCCATGGAGGACAGAAGGGTGCGGGCCACTTCCCGCGCTTTACGATCTGCTTCCACGATTGTTTCATAGGATAATGGGGAAACAGGTTCCACTTTGCTGAGGACGGCCTCAATGAGGTCGGCCATGGCAAGAAAAGGAATCTGTCCTTTGATAAAGGCATCGTCTGCCACTTCGTTTGCCGCATTGAAAACTGTCGGCATGATGCCGCCTGCCTTACCGGCTTCAATGGCAAGGGGCAGGGCGCGGAAGACCTCCCGGTCCGGTTCAAAGAACGTCAGGGGCCCACAGGAAAGAAGGTCCAAGGTTTCAAAGTGAACGGGCCAGCGCTCTGGATAGCTGAGCGCATACTGGATGGGCAGCCGCATATCGGGCGCGCCAAGCTGGGCAATGACAGCCCCGTCTTGATATTCCACGAGGGAATGAACAATGCTTTGGGGATGGATGATGGGCACAATTTGATCATAGGAAGCCTCAAAGAGCCAATGGGCTTCGATGACCTCAAGCCCCTTATTGGCAAGGGTCGATGAATCAAGCGTAACCTTCGTTCCCATGCTCCAAGTGGGATGGTTCATACATTCCTTGACGGTTACGTGCCTTAGTTCTTCCCGTTTCTTGCCACGGAAAGGACCTCCCGAAGCCGTAAGCAGGATGCGTTTCAAGGCCTTGTGGTCATTGCCTTCCAAGGATTGGAAGATGGCACTGTGCTCACTGTCGACAGGGGTCAGGCGCACGCCATTTTTTTTAACCGCGTCCATGACAAGGCTTCCGGCTGCAACAAGGGTTTCCTTATTGGCAAGGGCGATGTTCTTATGGGCTGCAATGGCGGCAAGGATTGGCTTCAAGCCTGCATAACCGACCATGGCTCCAAGAACTGTGTCCGCCTCTCCAACCGTCGCACAGGCAAGGATGCCTTCTTCACCGGAAAGGATTTCCGTAGGTCCGTCATAGCGGGCCCGCAGCCTTGCGGCAGCCTTTTCATCGCTGAGGGCGGCCACGTGCGGCCGAAATTTCCGGATCTGCGCTTCCAAAAGCGCATCGTTGGTATGGGCAGCAAGGGCTGCAACACTGAGCCTTTCAGGGCTTGCCGCCACAACCTCAAGGGTCTGGGTTCCAATGGACCCGGTCGACCCTAAGATGGATAGACCTTTCATAGCGTCTCCTTATCGATAGATGGAGATCCTTCCGTCAAAAAAGGAAGAACTCCACGAAGTAATAAGCAATTGGAATGGAAAAAATCAAGCTGTCACAGCGGTCAAGAACACCGCCATGACCGGGAAAGAAGGTGCCTGAATCCTTGATCTTACAGCAACGCTTCATGATGGATTCCACAAGATCGCCCAAAGGGGCAAAGAAACCGACCAGGAGCGCAAGGATGAGGACACGAACGCTTTGATAGCCAAGATAGGTATGCCCAATGAGATAGATAACGGCAAGGGTTCCCAAAAAACCGCAAAGAGCGCCTTCCCGAGTCTTTTTGGGGCTGACCGTCGGTGCCAGCGGCGTCTTTCCCCACATCCTGCCACCAAAATAGGCAAACGTATCACTGGCCCAGGTTCCTACCATGACTGTCCAGAGGAGACCTTCCCCCAGAGAGCGAAGAAAGATGAAATGGGCAAAAGGAAGCCCAATATAAAGCAGGGAAAGCGTGCTCAAAGCAGTTTTTTCAAGAAACTGGCCCTCCCCATGATGAAACAGACCATCCAGCATGATCAGAAGGGAAAAAAGGATGGTCACAGGCACAAGGAGTGCATGGGATAAGGAGCTATCCAAAAAAACAAGGGAAGCTGCTGCTACAAGGAGCACAATGCCTAAAAAGGCGGCCTTTCCATAAAGGTCATAACCTGCCGCGTGAATCATATCCCGATATTCCTTATATGCTACGGCAGCAAGCAACAAAGTCCCCAGTGAAAAAAACAGACCTCCCAGTTTGATCAAAAGGAGAGCAATTGGAATGGCAATGAGTGCCGTACGGATTCGTTGTCCCATGAGTTACGCCTTCTTTGTCAGGCCGCCGAAGCGGCGGTCCCGTTTTTGATAGCTGAGGAGCGCTTCCTTGAATCGTTCCGGCGTAAAATCGGGCCAGCAGACGTCTGTCGTCCACAGTTCCGAATAAGCAATCTGCCAGAGCAGGAAATTGCTCACCCTGAGGTCACCGCCCGTGCGGATCAAAAGATCCGGAGCAGGGATGCCCCGTGTATAGAGATGGTCCTCAAATAGAGCCTTTGTTATGTCATCCGGCTGCAGCGTACCAGCCTTCACCTGCCGGGCAATCTCCGTTGCCGCGTGAAGGATTTCCGCCTGTCCGCCGTAATTGATTGCGATGGTTAAGAGAATTCCTTGATTGTCCTTTGTTTCCTGCTCGGCTTCTTCCATCTTCTTAAGGACAAGGTCGGGCAGCTCCTTGCGGGAGCCAATGAAACGCATACGGACCTGGTATTTCTTGAATTCTTCAAGCTCATTGGTGAGATATTCAACAAGGAGCTTCATGATGAAACTGACTTCCGTCACGGGGCGCTTCCAATTTTCCGTGGAAAACGCGTAGGCTGTGAGGGCCTCTATCCCGATGGAATCAGCATAGCGCACAATTTCGCGCAGCGCTTTGGCCCCATAGGTATGACCAAAGGTTCTCGGTTTTCCCTGCCGTTTGGCCCAGCGGCCATTACCGTCCATGATCATGGCAACATGGCGGGGAATCTTTTTAAGGTCCAGTTCCTCACTGGCAGGATGGGTTTGTGCCGAAGGAGTGGACGGTTCGGAGCGAAAAAGATGAGTTAACATAAGCGTTCCCCTATAAAAAAATTAGCGCAGCCTGCATCATTGCAAGCTGCGCAACGCGCCTCCTGCTTATTCAGCAGCGATAGCGCCAACCGGGCAAGCGCCGGTGCAAGCGTCGCAGTCGATGCAGCTAGCTTCATCAACCTTGTACTTGCCATTGTCTTCAGAGATAGCACCAACCGGGCAGGTACCAGCGCAGGAACCACAACCGATGCATGCATCTTGATCAATCTTGTGTGCCATTATGTGTACACCTCCCTTCAAATTGACAACCAATAATCAATGTTACTTTATGGTCAAGCGCATTGATTTGCTTCAACACGTAAGCAAAATCATCGCGCCAGACTAGCGTATCACGATGGAAGGCCGGTTCAGCCTTCACAAGCGTCACCGAAAGTCCCGCCTCTTTGGCCATCAAGACGGCTTCTGCAAGGGGACGGGCGACCAGGTCGGGAACAATCATCTCACATTCCATTAGATGGACATGACTTCCTTTTCCTTTTTCGCAAGGATGTCATCGATTTGCTTCATATACTGGTCAGTCAGTTTTTGGGAAGCATCCATAGCATCCTTGGAATCATCTTCCGTGATTTCCTTGCCTTTCAGCAGTTTCTTCACGGCATCATTGTATTCACGACGGATGTTGCGGACGGCAACACGGGCACTTTCACCCTTTTTATGAACAACCTTGACGAGTTCCTTACGTCTTTCTTCGGTTAAAATAGGCAGGCTCAGACGAATGACAGTCCCATCATTATTGGGATTCAGACCAAGGTCGCTCGTCATGATTGCCTTTTCAATTTCTTTCATCAGGCTCTTGTCCCAAGGCTGGATCACAATCATGCGGGGTTCCGGAACGGAAACATTGGCAAGCTGGTTGACAGGGGTCGCCGTTCCGTAATAATCTACTTTGACTTGATCTAGCAGGGACGGTGTTGCTCTTCCCGTGCGGATGGCAGCAAGTTCCGTATGCAGGGCCTTAAGGGCACTTGTCATCTTTCTTTCGCTGTCCGCTTTCAGTTCTTCAATCGTAGCCATCAGAGTCCTCCTACTATGGTTCCAATTTCTTCTCCCGCGGCCACCTTTGCAATGTTGCCCGGGCGGTCAATATTAAATACAACAATAGGAATATCATTATCCATGCAGAGACTGATTGCCGTGGAATCCATGACACCCAGATTCTTTTGGATGACTTCAAGGTATTCAAGATGATCGAACTTCTTGGCCTCAGGGTTCTTCTTCGGATCACTGTCATAAACCCCATCGACGCCTTTTTTAGCCATCAGGATAGCGTCGGCTTCGATTTCAGCGGCGCGCAGGGCAGCCGTCGTATCCGTTGAAAAATAAGGATTCCCCGTTCCAGCCGCAAAGATCACGACACGGCCCTTTTCAAGGTGCCGTACAGCACGGCGGCGAATGTAGGGTTCAGCAATTTGACGCATTTCAATGGCCGTTTGTACCCGAGTCGGCACGCCGCGGTTTTCCAAGGCGTCCTGGAGAGCCAAGGAGTTGATGACCGTTGCGAGCATTCCCATATAGTCAGCAGTCGCGCGGTCCATACCCTTGGAGCTGCCTGAAAGACCTCTCCAGATGTTGCCGCCGCCGTTGACGATGGCGACATCCAATCCGCTTTCACGGACGGCTTGGATCTGACCGGCAATGCTGTCTACCGTTACAGGATCGATACCATAGCCTTTTTCTCCTGCTAAGGCTTCTCCACTGAGTTTAAGAATGACGCGTTTGAATTTTCGTTTTGCTGACATCTGCTTACATTCCTCCCATGAGTCATCTATCATTTGGAAGAAGCAAGAAGGCATCCCAACCCAAAGGATGGATGCGGGCTCCTTCTCAGCAAAAGGGGGGCACTTCCCCCTTTATCCACTTCCATTCATTATATGAAAAAAAAGGGTACATGCAAGACAGAATCCAAATTTGTCACGGATTCTGCCTCCTACACCATTTCAGGCCGCAAAAAAGGAAGCTGCCCAAAAAACGCATGGCGCAATTTTCGGTACAGCCTCCTCCTTTTCCATACTTTATTTCTTATTTAATGAAGCTCTGGACTTCAGAAGCAAAATCTTCCTGCTTCTTTTCAATGCCTTCGCCAAGCTGATAGCGGACAAAGCGAATGGCTTTGGCATTCTTTTCTTTCAGGAGACCGCTGATGGTCTTATCAGGATCCATGACGAATTCCTGATCAACCAAGCAGTTTTCCTTATAGAATTTTTGGATGCGGCCCATGACCATCTTTTCGATGATCTTTTCCGGTTTGCCTTCGTTGCGGGCCTGTTCAGCAAGGACTTCCTTTTCATGGTCCAGAACATCAGCCGGCACAACAGTGCGATCCATGTAGCCAGGGTTAGCAGCTGCAATGTGCATGGCAACATGTTTGGCCAGTTCTTCATCGCCGCCTTCGAGTTCAACGAGGACGCCAATCTTGCCTGCGCCATGGATATAGTGACCCAGGGTATGGCTGCCATATTCATAGACAGAGAAACGGCGGATATCAACTTTTTCACCAATCTTAGCGATGGCTTCCGTCACGATTTCACTGACCTTCTTATCAGAACCAGTGAAAGTGGAATCGAGCAGGGCCTGCATATCAGCCGGTATCGTCAGGGCAACATGTTTGGTAATGGAATGAACAAGGTTCTTGTAATCATCGGTGTTGGCGACAAAGTCAGTTTCGCAGTTGACTTCTACGAGGGCTGCCACTTTGTTTGCTTCGTCCAGATAGATATCAACAAGACCTTCAGCAGCAACGCGGCTGGCTTTCTTAGCCGCCTTGGACAGGCCTTTTTCTCTCAGGTAGTCGATGGCTTTATCCATATCGCCGTCGGTAGCAGTCAGGGCTTTTTTGCAGTCCATCATGCCAGCGCCGGTGCGTTCACGCAGTTCCTTGACTTGACTTGCAGTAATTGCCATGTGTTTTTCCTCCTCAAGTGATGTTGCTAATGCTGATGATTATTCAGCAGCGTCTTCTGCTTTTGCTTCAGCAGCTTCTTCGTCGACAGCACTGGCCTTGCCTTCGAGGATTGCATCAGCCATTTTGCTGGTGAGCAGTCTGACGGCACGGATAGCGTCGTCGTTAGCCGGCATCAGGTAATCCACTTCATCCGGATCGCAGTTGGTATCAACCGTGGCAACAACAGGGATATGGAGCTTGCGGGCTTCCAGGATTGTGTTGTGTTCCTTGCGGGGATCGATAACAAAGATGGCATCCGGAAGTTTCTTCATTTCCTTGATACCGCCGAGGTATTTTTCAAGTTTCGCCATTTCATGACGAAGCACAATGACTTCTTTCTTAGGAAGCAGGGCAAAGGTGCCGTCTTCTTCCATTTTTTCGAGTTCATGGAGCCGTTTGATACGGGTCTGGATGGTCTTGAAGTTGGTCAGCATACCGCCGAGCCATCTTTCGTTGACATAGAACATGCCAGCACGGGTGGATTCTTCCTTGATTGCGCTCTGGGCCTGTTTCTTCGTTCCAACGAAGAGAACCTTACCGCCCTGGGCCGCCAGTTCACGCAGGAAGTTGTAGCATTCTTCTACTTTCTTGACGGTCTTCTGCAGGTCAATGATATAGATTCCGTTGCGTTCCGTGAAGATGTAAGGAGCCATCTTAGGGTTCCAGCGGCGAGTCTGATGACCGAAGTGTACGCCTGCTTCAAGAAGTTGTTTCATCGATACAATAGCCATTTTTATTTCCTCCTGTTTTTTCCTCCGCAGCTATTTTCCGAATCTCCTAAAAAGGACAGGTACGTCAAACGCTACGTGTGTTGTTAGGGGTGCTGTGCGCACCGGATAGCATTATAGCATACCAATGTCTGATTAAGCAAGCTTTTTGTTATTTGCTGTTAAGCGCTTCCAGCATGGCCTTTTCAAGAGCCTTTGCCTGTGCCTTCCAATCAGACCCGGCTATACCCCCGCCTTGGCTCGATGTCGGGCTGCCCCCACCGCGGCCATGAAAGACGTTTCCTGCCATGGTACACAAGTCACGGCAGCGCTCTTCTGCCCCTTTTGTCGCGGCAAATTGGTACATGACCTTATCGCCATTTTTAAGGATAAGGGCCGCCAAGATCTTTTCCTTTCCTGTCAATAGTTTCATGAGGCTCTTCCCGTCCCTTGGGGTTCCTTCGGTCAGGACGAAGACAAAACGTGTACCTGACGCAAGAAGAGGTGCCTTTTCCAAAAGGGCAGGCAGCTCAGCCTGGAAAAGGTCCTGGGTCCTTTCCCGCAGGCTAGCCTTGAGGTCTAGGACTTCCTGATGGAGTTTTTCCACAGCTGGCAGGACTTCTTCACTTTTGACAGAAAGGAGATTGCTCGTTTCTTCCAGGATGCGACTGCGTTCATGGATGGCTTCCACGGCTCGTTTGCCGCAGAGGAACTCTATGCGGCTGCCGCCTTTATAGCGGCTGAAGCGGATGACCTTGATGAGCCCCACCATGCCCGTAAAGGGCGGATGGGTCCCGCAGCAGGTACAGGTATCGCCCTCTTTGATATCGACGAGGCGGACGATGCCCCGCAGCTTATCGTTTTTCTTACGAAGGCCATACTTTCCGAGTTCCGTGTAAGGAACATAATGAAGGGTAATGGGATGATTTTCCCAAACCGCGGCATTGGCTGAAAGTTCCGCTTCTTTGACGGTTTTTTCGTCTACTTCCTTATCAAGGTCAATGAACACGCTCTCTTCATTCATATGAAACCCTACATTATTGGCGCCGCAGGTCTTCCAAAAAGCATAACTCAACATATGCTCTCCGCAGTGCTGCTGCATGCGGTCAAGCCTGACATCCCAATCGAGGCGAACGGTCACTTTTTTCCCCACCGGCAGGGCCTTGTGGGTAAAATGGCGCACGTCATCTCCTGATTCAGCCGCGTAATAGACGGGAATATCATCAATCCAGCCCCGGTCGGAAAGCTGCCCGCCCCCTTCGGGGAAGATCACGGTTCCATCGAGGACGATTTCAAAATGGTCCCCCACTTCCTTTGTCGACAGAACCGTCGCGCTGCACTCCTTGCGGAGTGAATCATTTTCATACCATTTTTTGGTCATGGAAGGTCACCTCGAATTGGCACCCAGCTTCCACTTGGACCTTGATCCTTCCGGAAGCTTCCCAGTGCCGAATATTGGAACGATGCTGCCCCCGTACAATAGAAGAAAGGCGGTCTGGCACCGTAATAACCATATTATAATTCCCCCTTTTCTGCTCTGCAATAAGGGCGTCAATCTTTTTTTGCCAGACATAGGAATGGACGAGTTCCCCAAAAGAGGGGTGGAAGGGACCGGCGAGAATCCTGCCCGGCGCCCTAAGATCCTCATCGGGCTGAAGCCCCATCCGGATGACGGGGATGCCAGCTGCTGTGAGCCCTTCGTAAAGATAGGCGCAGCGGCGAACCGTTTCAGCAAGGTCAAGGGGCGTATAACACCCCTTGCGGTACCAATCGGCAAGTTTGGTTCCCTCAATCACAAGGAGCGGATAGATACGGCATCCCTCTGGATGCATGGCCGTAACACCGCGAAGGGTCTTTTTCAGGGTTTCTTCCGTTTCCCCAGGCAAATTGACCATAAGCTGATGGATGACAGCAAAGCCTGCTGCTTGAAGCTGTGCCGTGGCCTCATAGACGCAGTGCGCGTCATGTCCCCTGTCAAGAAGCGTCAACGTTACATCGTCAAGAGACTGGACGCCCAGTTCAACTGTGCGGACGCCGTAGTCTCTAAGCAGACTTAAGCTGGCTGGACTTATGGCATCAGGCCGGGTGGAAAGGCGTAGGTCCGTAAAATAGCCAGCCTTACGATAAGGCATGACAAGTTCCAGCAGGGCTTCCTGTTCCGCCAACGGAAGGGCTGTGAAGGAACCGCCATAAAAAGCAAGCTCATTGCGATGGTCCTTTCTGACCCAGCCGGCAAGGGTCCTGAGCTGACTCTTGACATCTTCCACGCCATGATAGGCAGTACCGTTGATGATGGGCTGATTGCAGAAAAGGCAGCGATGGGGACAGCCTTTAAAGGAAACAAAAAGGGGAATGATCATAGCCTCTCCTCGTACAAGAAAAACCCGCCATAAGGAGAATCTCCTTGTGACAGGTTTCTTACAGGGTCACCCCTGCTTTTTCTTTACTAGGCGCAGTGCCTCACGGGCAGCGCGCTGCTCAGCAAGCTTCTTCGTCCTTCCCGAACCGGTTCCGTAGGTTTTTTCCCCTACAATGACCTTCATAAAAAAGGTCCGGTTATGGGGCGGTCCGTCAAAGCCCGCTTCTTCATAATGGATATCCGTCTGTCCTTGTGCCTGGATGAGTTCCTGGAAGCGGGTCTTATAGTCCCGATCGATCCCATCCGCGGTCAGTTCCGGGATCTTGTCGATGAGGACCCTTGTAAGGAGATCCCTCACCTTTTCATATCCTGCATCAAGGTAGTACGCTCCCATAACGGATTCAAAGGCATCTGCCAGGATGGAAGGATTGTAACGGCCACCCATGTGACATTCCCCTCGGCCAAGGAGGAGATAGTCTCCAATGGCAAGGTCTTGAGCCAGTTCCGCCAAGGTCTCTTCGCAAACAAGGAATGCCCTAAACTTGGAAAGCGCTCCTTCATCCATCTCCGGGTAGGCAAGGTACAGATGGGTACTGACAACAAGGCTGAGAACGGAATCACCCAAAAACTCAAGGCGCTGGTTGAACTCCGGAACCACTTTTTCCTTGCACTCATAGGCATAGGAAGAATGGGTCAGGGCCGTATCCATGAGGGACAGATCCTGCATCGTGACGCCCAGACGGACAAGGAAGCTTTCCAGGGCCTCTTTACGTTCCTTGCGCATGTAAGGTCAGTCCTTGTATTTCCGGAAGGCGACACAGGCATTATGGCCGCCAAAGCCGAAATTATTGGAAAGGACAACGTCCACATCTGCCTTGCGGGCAACATTGGGGACGTAGTCAAGATCCATTTCATCTTCTGTATCCGGATCTTCGTAATTGATGGTCGGAGGAATGATGCCGGTTTCAATAGTGAGGACGGAAGCAACGGCTTCCATGCCGCCGGCAGCCCCAAGCAGATGACCCGTCATGGATTTATTGGAGCTGATGGGCACCTGTTTGGCACGGTCCCCAAAAATCTTTTTGCAGGCCAGCGTTTCATTAAGGTCATTGCGATGGGTCGATGTCCCATGGGCATTGACATAGCTGACATCGTCCGGCGTGATTCCGCCGTCAGAAATGGCAGCAAGCATGCATTCTGCCGGCATCTCCCCGCTCGGATCCGGAGCCGTGATGTGATAGGCATCACTGTTATAGCCGTAGCCGATGACTTCGGCATAGATATGGGCACCGCGTTTTTTGGCGTGTTCCAATTCTTCAAGGACAATGACACCCGCGCCTTCGCCCATAACAAAACCGCTTCTTTTTTTATCAAAGGGGCAAGATGCCTTTTCCGGTTCCTCATTATTGCGGGACAATGCCTTCATGTTATCAAAGCCAGCGATGGCCATTTCAGTAATGGCAGCCTCACTGCCCCCGGCAAGCATGACATCGGCATCACCGTATTGAATGGTGCGCAGGGCATCACCAATGCAGTTGGTCCCTGTTGCGCAAGCCGTAACGATGGCCGTATTCGGTCCTTTAAGGCCAAGGGCAATGGCAATCTGGGCGGCCGGCATATTGGGGATTTCCATCGGGATGAAGAAAGGACTGATGCGGCTTGGACCCTTTTCAGCGTACTTCATGGCCACATCAACAAAAGTCTGCATACCGCCGATACCGGAGCCAACGCAGACACCGATGCGCTTGGGATTTTCGTCCTCGAGCTTGAGCCCTGAATCAGCAAATGCCATGTTGCCGCAGGCTACGGCAAACTGGGTCACGCGGTCCATCCGCTTGGCTTCTTTCTTATCCCCATACTGACCGAAATCAAAGTCCTTGACTTCCCCAGCAATCTGACAGTTCAGACGGGACGGATCAAACAGGGTAATGCGGCCAATACCGCTTTTACCTGCCGTCAGGTTCTTCCAAAATTCGTCTTTACCGATACCAATCGGGGTAATGGCACTGACGCCTGTTACGACGACTCTTCGTTTCAAAGGGATCACCTCTTAGTAAGATTTGCTTAATTCTTCTTTCAGTCTCCTGAAAATTTCATGAACAGGTAATATTTCCTTGATTTTCCACATATTGGCGCCCGTAAAGACGAGACCTGTTTCAAGATCTCCCTGCTGGGCCCGTGTCAGGGCCTTGATGATGCAGAAGCTTCGAGAACAGTGCTTGAGGCAGCTGTCACAAGTAAGCGGCTTTGGCGGATGCCCTTCCAAGGCAGCCTTGGAAAACGGACTGAGGACGGCGCGACCCTTGAATCCCACGGGACTATCAATCTGGATCACATCATCTTTCGTCATCTTCAAGTAAAATTCCTTAAGCTGAGGTGCTCCATTGGATTCCTCGCTCGCAGCAAAACGGCTCCCCATCTGGACGCCGCTGGCACCCATATGAAGGAGATCGGCTACATCACTGCCCGTGATGGCGCCGCCGGCCGCAATGACCGGGATCTTAACAACCGAAAGGATTTCCGGCAGAATATCTTTAATCGAACGTTGGGTCCCCAGATGGCCACCGGCCTCTGTTCCTTCCACAACAATAGCGGAAGCGCCCAAGCGTTCAGCAATTTTCGCAAGTTTGGCATAGGAAACAATTGGAACAATGGGAACCCCATATTCCTTGCCGACGGAAAACATATCTCGGGAAAAGCCGGCGCCGGCCACTATCAAATCGACTTTTTCCTGTGCTGCCGTAGTAATGAGCCCCTTGAATTCACGAGCGGCTACCATAGCATTGATGCCAATCATACCCTTGCCATTGGAAAGTTTCCGGGCAAGGCGGATTTCTTTGCGCAGTTCATCAAACGGCAGGCCGGAAGCAGCAATGAGGCCTACACCGCCTTCATTGGCTACTGAAGCTGCCAGGCGGGCCGTTGAAAGACGGATCGCCATACCACCCTGCACAATCGGCACAGTGGCAACTTTTTCACCAATCTTCAGTTCTGGCAATTTCAACTAAAATCCCCCATTTCAGGATCATGGAAATCAAATCAATAAAAAATAGGATAAAGCTCGGAAAGTCCCGAAAAGGGACCTTCCGACTGGATGGATATCCGATTATTTGTCAGCTTTATCCAGGAGTTCTACTGCATCTCTTACGGTGCGGATCTTTTCAGCAACATCATCGGGGATTTCCGTGTTGAATTCCTCTTCAAATGCCATGATCAGCTCAACAATGTCGAGAGAGTCAGCTCCCAAGTCATCGATGAAAGTAGAGTCCATCTTTACGTCTTCCGGAGCAACGCTCAGCTGGTCAACGGTGATTGCCTTTACTTTTTCGAAAGTGCTCTGTTCGCTCATACCTTTCACCTCCTTCCCCTTCTTCATACAATCATACTACATTACCATGCCACCGTCCACATTTAAAACTTGGCCGGTTATATAAGCAGCTTCTTCGCTGGCGAAGAATAAGACTGCATTGGCAACATCTTGCGGATCCCCAGGGCGTCCCAGAGGAATGGTCTTGAGCATTTCCTCCTGAACGGACTCTCCGAGGACTTTCGTCATGTCCGTAGCAATAAAGCCCGGTGCAATGACGTTTGCTGTAATGCCGCGAGAACTCACTTCCTTGGCAAGAGCCTTGGTAAAGCCAATGACGCCCGCTTTGGCAGCGGCATAGTTGGCCTGACCGGCATTGCCCGTCTCGCCCACCACGGAGGCCATATTGATGATTCGGCCTGCCTTTTGCTTCATCATGGTGCGCATAACGGCTTTGGAACAGTTATACATGCTCTTGAGATTCGTTGCAATAACGGCATCCCAATCTTCTTCCTTCATACGCATCAGAAGCCCATCACGGGTGATTCCGGCGTTGTTGACAAGGATATCGAGGCGTCCCAATTCAGCGACTGCCTGCTTGATCATGTCTTCGCAGACAGCTGTATCGGCAACATCCCCTTTAAGGACAATGGCCTTGCGGCCCATTGCCTTGACAGCTTCTGCGGTTTCTTCAGCGGCGGCTGTATTGCCGGCATAATTGATGGCCACGTCAGCCCCTGCTTTTGCCAGCGTCAGGACAATGGCACGGCCAATGCCGCGAGAACCGCCGGTTACAAGCGCTACCTTGCCGAATAACGTCATTTTATCGAACCTCCTTTAAATAAGCAAGCGATTTTTCCAAAGATTCCATGTCTTCCACATTGAGCGGTGCATAGGAACGGTCCACTTTCTTGATGAAGCCGCAGAGGACTTTGCCAGGGCCAACTTCCACAAAGGTATCGACGCCGTCATTCATCATACGGCGGACCGAATCTTCCCATAATACAGGGCTTGCGGCCTGCAGGACGAGCTGGGAGCGGATTTCATCCGCCTTTGTTTCCGGCTTGGCATTGACGTTTGCCACCACGGGAATCTTGGCATCCACGATCTCTACGCTGTCAAGGACTTCCTTCAGACGATCTGCAGCAGGCTGCATGAGCGTGCTGTGGAAGGGAGCACTGACAGGAAGGAGGATGGCGCGTTTGGCACCGGCTTCCTTCAGCCTGTCACAGGCTTTATGGACAGCTTCCGTCGCACCAGCGATGACAATCTGGCCAGGGCAGTTGAAGTTGACTGCCTGGACACACTGATTCGTCATGTTTGCCGTTTCTGCACAGATTTCCTTGATTTTATCTGTATCAAGGCCAATGATGGCAGCCATGGCACCTTCCCCAACGGGGACGGCTTCCTGCATGAACTGGCCTCTCTTGCGGACCGTGCGGACCGCATCGGCAAAGCTCATGGCACCGGCACAGACAAGGGCAGAATATTCACCCAAGGAATGACCGGCTACAACGGAGGGAATAATTTCATTTTCTTCCAGGACTTTCATCGCAGCGACACTGCACGTCAAAATTGCAGGCTGTGTATTATAGGTCAGGCGCAGCTGTTCTTCCGGGCCTTTGAAGCAAAGGTCCGTCATGGAAAAGCCAAGGGCTTCGTCAGCTTCCTTGAAAACGTCCTTTACGACACTGTAATTATCATAAAGGTCTTTCATCATCCCTACTTTCTGGGAACCCTGACCAGGGAACATGAACGCAATCTTACTCATTTTTTGGCCTCCTCTGTTTTCTGCCATTTGATGACAAGGGATCCATACGTGAGCCCAGCCCCAAAGCCGACAAGGACAACAATTTCATCCCGTTTCAAGCGGCCTTGGTCACGGGCGTCACACAGGGCAATTGGAATGGACGCGGCGGATGTATTGGCATACTGATCGACGTTGACCATGACTTTATTAAGCGGAAGGTCAAGCCGTTTGGCCGCAGAATCAATGATCCGTACGTTGGCCTGGTGCGGCACCAGAAGGTCGATATCATTTTTCGTCATGCCAATTTTGTCCAAGGCTTTCATGACACTGCGGCCGAGGACGCGAACAGCGAATTTAAAGACTTCTTTTCCATTCATGTGGATGAAGTGTTCATGGTGATCCACCGTTTCGTGGCTTGCTGGATGGCGCGATCCCCCGCCGGGCATATTCAGGTATTTTCCACTGGAGCCGTCGGCTCCAAGATCTACGGAAAGGATGCCGTAACCGTCTTCTACCGGTCCCAGAATAGCCGCACCGGCGCCATCACCAAAGAGGATGCACGTATTGCGGTCCGTAAAGTCAAGGATCCGGGAAAGGGTTTCTGCCCCTACAACAAGCACATGCTTATAAAGGCCGGAGGCAATGGTCTGACTGACAATCCCGCAGGCATAGGCAAATCCCGTGCACCCCGCGCCCAGGTCAAAGGCCGCGGCATGGCTGGCTCCCAACCGGTCCTGCAGCATGCAGGCCACAGAAGGAAACTTCATGTCCGGTGACTCGGAAGCAACTACAATAAGGTCCAAGTCTTCCGCTTTCAAGTTGGCATCATCCAGCGCGCGCTGGGCAGCGATAAAGGCAAGATCACTGGTTGCCTGTTCCGGAGCGGCAATATGGCGCTGCCGGATACCCGTGCGTTCCACGATCCATTCATTGCTCGTATCAACCAATTTTTCCAGGTCATAGTTTGTCATGATTTTTTCAGGGACATAGGAACCCATCCCCCAAAAACCCACACTGATTCGTGACATAAGTTATAATTCCCCACTTTCTTCGTCCCGGAGGATTTCCCTGCCAATTTTTCCGACAATATCCTTTTCTGTCAGTTCAATGGCTACCCTCACGGCGTTCTTGATGGCTTTTGCTTTGGAACTGCCATGGCAGATGATGAAGGGGGCACGTACGCCAAGAAGCAGGGCACCGCCATATTCGGAGGCATCCATTTTCCGCTTCACTTCCGTCAGGGCAGGTTTCATAAGAAGGGCCCCAAGCTTGGAAAGGAAACCGCTGCCTTTAACTGCGGAACGAATGATTTCCAAGACAGCAGATCCAAGCCCCTCCATGGTCTTTAAGACAACGTTTCCCGTAAAACCGTCGCAGACAACAACATCGACGGTTCCTTTATTGATGTCCCGGCCTTCCACATTCCCGATGAAATGGATATGGGGATTGGCCTTAAGAAGTGGATACGTTGCAAGGCACTGCTCATTTCCCTTGGTCTCTTCCTCCCCAATATTAAGGAGTCCGACCCGGGGATTTTTGATACCAAGCTGGGATTCAGCATAAACCGATCCCATGATGGCACTTTGGACAAGCTGCTCCGGTTTTGCGTCCACCTTGGCACCAGAATCCAACAGGACCGTTGCCCCTGTGAGACTTGGAATAACCGTTGCAATAGCCGGCCGTTCAATGCCCTTGATACGGCCCAAGCCGAACAGGGCAGAAGCAACAGCTGCCCCTGTACTTCCCGAAGAAACAAGGGCATCACATTCTTTTTGGCGCAAAAGATCGGTTGCAACAACGATGGAAGCATCCCGCTTCTTTTTGACGCTGATGCCAGGGTGATCCTTCATTTCAATGACCTCACTGGCATGGTGGATGGTCACATGGGGATTGGTTTCCTCGTGTTCCCTGCGAAGTTCCGCCTTAATGACGTCCTCGTCACCGACAAGGACGGCATCGCAGCCATATTCCTTGACAGCCTGAAGGACGCCTTTAATGATTTCAGCAGGACCGTAATCGGTTCCCATGACATCAACTGCGATTTTCATTTTCTTGGTTCCTCTCTTCAGGTAAGGAAACAATCAGGAATTTGGCCCGAAAGACCTCTTTCCGATTGTTTCTGATCTTGACCCAGATGGTATATTTGTCTTCCTGCTTTCTCACAACCTCGGCCCGCGCCACAAGGACGGCACCGCTGAGAACAGGAATCTTGTATTTTACATTGGCCACGCCCGTCAGGGCTGCCGGTGCGTCAATAACGGCCAAAGCCAGGGAATTGGCCTGGGCAAACATATATTGCCCCCGGCATACACCGGTTTTTTGCAGGACCATTTCCTTATTGACGGTCATCATGGAAATGCCGCTCACCCCAATTTCAAGGTCAATGAGTTCACCCACAATGTCTTCACTGGTAATCGCCTGGAGCTTCTTCTGGGCATTTTCCGCCATATGGCGCGTCCGTTCCCGAAGTTCTGGGATCCCAAGGGCCAGCCGATCGAGCCGAATGGTCTGGATACTGACCTCAAACTGTTCTGCCAGGTGGGCATCAGTCAGGAAAGGATTCTTGATAAGAGCAGCTTCGAGGCGCTGCTGACGCACCTTTTTACTTTGCGCTGAGCCCATTCCATCACCTACTTTACACCTACTTTTAGTACCTAGTCATAACAGCTACACTCATTATAAAGATAACGAGCCTAAAAAGCAAGTAAAAAGGGCCTATAAAAGGTGAAAGAACGGTGACATTCCCCTCTGGAAAGTGCTGCCGTCAAAACGAGGAAAACCTACCCGAAAAGCGCTTGGCATCAAAGACACTGCTCTACCCCAAACGATCCTGCGCTGAGCAAAAAGCCTATGAAGATCCTGTACAAAAGGCACTCAAGAATAGGCAGTGACTCTTCCTGCGCTCCAGGATCAGGCTGAAACGGAAAAAAGGCCACCGCCCAAAAGCGATGGCCTTTTTTTCTTGATGTCTTATTCCTCTTCGGTCTTGACGACTTCCTTACCATCGTAGTAACCGCATTCAGGGCATACATGGTGAGGACGCATCTGCTCATGGCATTGCGGACATTCAACCAAGCCAGGAGCAGTCAGTTTCCAATTAGCGCGACGGGAATCGCGACGAGCTTTAGACATTTTTCTCTTTGGTACTGCCATTACGAAACACCTCCTAAACTCAACCTATTTCTCTAACAATGCCTCGAGAGCCTGTAATCGAGGATCGATGGTTCTTGTGTCACAATTGCATGGTGCCACGTTCCTATCAGCTCCACAGACCGGACAGATTCCCTTGCAGTCCGGTTTGCACAGCATACGTGCAGGAACAGTCAGCAGAAGGGACTCCCTCAAAGCATCCGTAACATCAACCACATCAAACTTATAAGTGAAAGCATCATCGGGAAGGTTCTCCGTTCCTTCCGGATAGTACCGTTCTTCCAAAGTGGAAACCAGGGGCTGCACCAAAGGTTTGAGACAGCGTCCACATTCTCCTTTGACAGAAAAGTGAAGGCTTCCATCAAGAAGGATCAACTCTCCCCCATTATGGAGCGTGAAGTCCGCCACCACCTGACCCTCAAGGGAAACATCGTCTTCCGTGAGGTCAAGGGCTTCCGGATCCAGTTCATAATGATAGGATGCCGAACCTATAAGCTGCTTTTTGATTTCTGCTACATTGATCTTTATCATAATAGTATCAACCGCTTTATTATAACGGTGTCCCCTTTCTTTGTCAATACAAAGGAGGGAATTCCTTATTTACCGCAAAGGCGGTTCGTATCGCGAGCGATGACGAGTTCTTCGTTCGTCGGAATCAGGAAGACTTTGACTTTGCTGTCAGCCTTGCTGATTTCCGTAACCTTGCCGCGAACATTGTTGCGTTCAGCGTCGAGTTCAACACCGAGGAATTCAAGCCCTTTGCAGACCTTGGCACGGGTTCCGATATCGTTTTCGCCGACGCCAGCCGTGAAGACAATGGCATCAACGCCACCCATGGCAGCTGCATAGGCACCAATGTAGCGTTTGACTTGATAGCAGAACATGTCAAGGGCAAGCTGTGCTTTTTCGTCCCCTTTATTGGCCGCATCTTCGAGGTCACGGAAGTCGCTGGAAATGCCGGAGATGCCAAGAACGCCGCATTCCTTGTTCATATATTTGTCCATTCCTGCATTGTCCAGACCCTTTTTCTGCATCAAGATCGGAACGATTGCCGGATCGATGGAGCCGCAGCGGGTGCCCATGAGGACCCCATCAAGAGGCGTGAAGCCCATGGACGTATCCACGGATTTGCCGCCATCAACAGCGGTGATGGAAGACCCATTGCCCAAATGGCAAGTAATGATCTTGGTATCTTCCGGTTTCTTGCCGAGAAGCTCAGCGGCACAGGCAGCTACATAGCGATGGCTCGTACCATGGAAGCCGTATTTACGGATTCCGTACTTTTTGTATTCTTCATATTTGACGCCGTACATGAAGGCCACAGGAGGCATGGTCTGATGGAAAGCCGTATCAAAGACAGCCACTTGCGGGGTGTTCGGCATCAGTTTCTGGCAAGCGCGGATACCAGCAACATTAGGCGGCTGATGAAGCGGAGCCATGTCACTCAGGGCTTCAATCTGCTTCAGGTTTTCTTCCGTAACGAGAACGGATTCACTGAACACTTCGCCGCCATGGACAACACGGTGACCAACGGCATCGATTTCATCCATGGATTTGATGACACCATGGTTGGGGTCAACAAGGGCAGCAAGGACTTTCTTGATCCCATCTACATGATCGGGGATCTCGCTTTCCATGCGAACCTTATCCTTGCCTGCCGGCGTGTGGGTCAGGACAGAACCATCGATACCGATACGTTCTACCAGGCCTTTGGCGATGACGGATTCATCTTCCATGTTGATCAGCTGATACTTAATGGAAGAACTGCCACAGTTAACAACAAAAATCTTCATTCCCTAGCCTCCTGATTGTTGCTGGTCAAAAAACCAGTTTCTTTTCTGATTGAATCAGCACTATAATAATATATCAAAGAATTGACGTCTTGTAAAACGATTTGAGGAAGGAATTTTATGGAACTACAAACGGTCGCCGCCATAACGGCTGAATACAACCCCTTTCACAAGGGGCACGCCCACCAAATCAACGTGATTCGTAAGACCTTGGGTAACGTTCCCATCATTGCCGTCATGAGCGGCTCCGTCACCCAGCGTGGGGAACTGGCCCTATGGGATAAATGGGAACGGGCCCGACTTGCCCTGCGGGGCGGGGTCGACCTCGTTCTGGAACTTCCCGCCGCAAGCGTCCTGCGCTCAGCTGATCATTTTGCCGCCGGAGCCCTTTCGATCATGCGCCACACAGGCCTCGTCACCCATATTTCTTTTGGCATGGAAGATCCGGATCGAGCAAAACTAACCATGCTGGCTGCTGAACCCCCGGACCACGAAGCTTTTGAAAGGGCCCTGAAAGCAGGAACTTCCTATGCTGAGAGCATGGCCCTAGCCTACACAAAAAAAGACCCCGCTTACGCCTCTTTTTTTAAGGGCTCCAACAACCTTCTTGCCCTTAGCTATGCAAAAATGGCAAGGCAGGTCTTCCCCTCGGCCGCACTTCTTCCCATCCTGAGAGAGGGAACTCCCTATAATGAAGAAAGTCTTACGGAAAAAGCGGCAAGCGCGGCTGCCCTGCGTCATTTTCTTGAGGAAGAAGGACCCTCAGCTACCGTTTTTGCAGCCATGGGGATCCAGGCTAAAGAGGAAGAGGCCCATCTGGCCTCCCTCCCCTCTCCCCTTTTCCATAAGCAGCGCCTTGATCTATTGATGGCTTACGCCCTTGAAAGCACCGATGCCGAGCATCTTTCCCGCCATATTGAAGCCACTGAAGGCCTTGAAAGAGCCCTTATAAAAGCCCGCCGAAAAGGTTCCTTTGACGCCATCGCGGCAGCCTGCAGCGGCAGACGCTATTCCCGTTCCCGTATCCGGCGGCTCATGCTCCAGCTGCTTTGTACCGGTGAAACAAAGGCCTTCACAGGGCTTAGTGACGAGGCCCCTTATCTGCGTGTCCTTGCTTTTTCAAAGCGAGGCAAAGAGCTTCTCCATCTGATGAAAGAAACAGCAACGCGCCCTCTTTTTTCGCTCGTCAATAAAGATACCGCCCGGCACCTTAACGAAGAAGCAAGGCGGAAACTCGAGCTTGACCTTGCGGCCACTTCACTCTGGGAACTTGTGGCAACAGGGACCGCTACCGGCCGTGACTATAAAGAGGCTCCCATCAAGGACTGACCGTATCCTTGTTAAAAGTCCATCACCGTGATATAAGGGCTAACCTTTGTCACGGTGATTTTCTGCAGCCTGCTAATAAGGGGTTACAATAGAACGCGGCCTTCCCGTCCCCGTTCAGGATGCGCCTGCTTCAGGGTTTCTGGGAAAGCGGCATAATGCCCATCGAGCTCCCTTACAAGTACCTTTTCATCGCGGGGATACTGCCTATTTATGGGAAGGACATTTGACATATGGAGGCCAAAAAATTCTATATCCTGAAGATTCAGTGCTTTCAAAAAGGCAAGCTTTTCTTCCATCTGTTCGCCAAGGATGTTTTCGGCAAACTGTCACGCCTGGATAAGGCGCCCCAAGGCACTGCCCCGATCAACATGAAGGGGTGAGCCAAAAATCAGCCGCGACTGGACCAAGTTCGCTAAAAGAGCGTTAGCTCTGGCACTTTCCAGTCCCTTTCCCCTGTCGCCTGCCCCCAGCATCAAATTGATGCTATAGCAGCAGCCGAGACGTTTTAAGCGCAAAAGCTGCTCTTTTGCCTCATGTAGGGGAAAGCCTTCATTAAAAAAAGCAAGGGCAGCCTCACTGCCAGAGTCAACCCCAATGTTGAAATCATTCAGCTTCAGAGCACGGAGCGCCAGAAGCTCTTCATCGGTCTTGTCCTTGATGTTCCTGATAGAAGCATACATGGAAATGGTATCGATACGAGGGAAAATAGAAGCAATCAGTTTTCCTATGCCCTTAAGGTCCCTGGTAGGCAAGGCAAAAGCATCTCCGGTTACAAGAATAATCTGTTTGACCCCGTTCCCATAATAGGATCGTACCTCCAAGAGATCTTCCTGGATCTGGGACAAAAAGACGGCGGAAAAAGGCTGTCCCCGCTACGCGGAGCAGAACGATTGGCATGATGACTGTAGCCAATCGTTGCTTCATTGAGGAGCACTCCAGCTTCATAAGATGGTCGATAAACGGGCTCTGTATCGTGCTTGATGGCTCCTTTCCAGCGGAATAAGGCCTGGACAGCCTCATTCATCACGAGCATATCTTATTAATGTGCACGTTCAAGCAATTTATAATAATCGATGCCTGCTTTTCGTCAACAAACAAAAAGGAACCACCGCTAACGCAGTGGTTCCTTTTTTGTTTGTTTATTTCCGATCGCCCGATTCAATCTGGTTGTCTGACTCATAGGACGAGCGCAGGGCCTGACCATTATCACGGACTGCCGTCAAGGTCTTGTTGAGGTTTTCTTCCAGATAGTTGAAAACATCCATGGCATACTGCATGGATTCGCTGTGGAGCTTATCCGCATAGGCATCTGCGGCAGCACGCATATCGCGGTCATACTGCTGGGTCGTTGCAATGATGCTGTTGGCCTTATCTTCCGCCGCTTTCACAACTTCTTCCTGACGGACAAGCCGGTCGGCTTCGGCTTTGGCAAGGTCGACTATCCGGTCGGCTTCGGCCCGGGCCTGCTCGATGATCTGGTCAGCTTCCGCGTGGGCCTTTTCCTTGATATCCTTTTGCTCTTCCAACAGGTCATGGGCCCGTTTGATTTCAAGAGGTACAGCCCCGCGCAGTTTTTCAAGGATCATATCCACATCGCTTGCCTTGACAAGCTTGTAGTTCAAAACAGGAATCGATCCCGCAGAAGACAGCACATCATCCAATTCGTCTAAGATATTATCCAGTTCCATAGTTATCCGTTCCTTCCTTTTCTTTTTTCACTGCGCCGATCGTGCGCGCTTCATGATATCATCCTTGATCGAAGGGGGAACAAACCCCGTGATATCGCCGCCGAAATACAGCATCTCCCGGACACCGGAAGAACTGAGGCAGGAATATCTTTCGTCCGTCATGATGAAGACCGTCTCAATACTGTGATCGATTTTCTTCATCAAAAGCGCCCGCTGGAATTCATATTCAAAATCGGAAAACGCCCGAAGGCCCCGGACAATGAACGCGGCTTCTTCTTTCCTGCAGAACTCATTGAGGAGTCCCGAAAAACTTGTCACCCTGACATTGGGAAGGTGAGCCGTCGCTTTTTCAATGAGGGCAACCCGTTCCTCCATGGGAAAAAGGGCCTTGTCCTTCGTGGGATTGACGAATACACTGATAATGACTTCGTCAAACATATGGCTTGCTCGTTCAAAAATATCCAAGTGTCCCAAGGTCACAGGATCAAAACTTCCTGGACAGACTGCTCTGCGCATGAAAAGTCCTCCATAACAGTCGAATTCTAACCATCATTATATCAAATCCCTATAGAGATTTCCACTCAATTAGTGAGATTTTCGTATCGCCATATTTTTCGGTCCTGATTTCCGTCCCTGCCTTCACATACTCCCGGGGATCTTCAAGGAGGGAATGTTCAAGAACCAAAAGACCGCCGTCGCGAAGGATGCCGTGTTGGCAGAGCGCCTTGTACAGGGCCTCATTGAGTCCTTTATCATAAGGGGGGTCGGAAAAAACAAGATCATAGATTTCCCCATTACCCTTGGCGTCGGCAATGCCCTTGATGGCATCGGTATGACGGATAATGGCGTCAGCCCCTGCCTTTGCCTTTTCTACATTAAAACGAATGAGCCGCAGGCTTTCGCGGTTCTTATCAAAGAGGACGACTTTCCTTGCCCCCCTGCTCCACGCTTCCAGCGCTAAGTTTCCCGTGCCGCCAAAGGCATCCAGAACCACAGCGCCGGCAATACGGTCCTTGATGATATTGAAGAGTGCTTCCTTGACACGGTCACTCGTGGGCCGTACGGCATAATCCTTGGGTGGAAGCAGTTTCATACCTCGGGCCCGTCCCGTAATGATTCGCATACACAAATTGCCTCCCATCGTATATAATAAATAGCAAACTCATTTGATTGTCAAAAGAAAGGAGCTCAGCCATGAAGAAAGGACCCCTTTACCTATGTGGGGCCGCCGCAGCGGCAGTATGTGTATTGTACCACACCTTGGCCCCAAAAGGCGTGCCCTTTTCTCCGGCCCCGGTGCCAATTTCTGAATCTTGGACCTTTGTTCCCCTTGATGACCGGCCCCCGTGCCGCCGCTTCACGGAAGAACTGGGGGCCCTTGCCGGCATCCACTTTGCAGCACCGCCCCATGAACTGATGGACTGGTATGAAGTGCCGGCCCATATTCCCCAGGTCTGGGACTATGTTGAAAAGGATCTTCCTGGGCGCAGGGGTGCCCTCCTATCTACTGACCTGCTTTTATTTGGCGGGCTCCTGCATTCCCGCCTTGTCCCTGCCGATGCCGCTTCAACAGCACAATTTTTCGATCGCCTGGAAGCGCTCATGGAGAAGAATCCTCAAAAGGAATATTCCCTTTTCACGGTCATTCCCCGCCTGCTCATCAGTGATCAAGTCCTTCCCGACCGATGGTACCAATGGCATCTTATGACCTGGGCCGTCAATATGGATAAAAAGATCCGCGGCCTGCCCTATGATGAACCCCTTTATGAAAGCGTCAAGAAAGAAATCCCTATGGATCTCAAATGGAAATATATGACACTCTATCGGGATAATGACACATTTAACCAGATGCTCATCGACTTTTCCACCAAGCATCCTGTCACGGATCTTGTGATTGGGCAGGATGATGCCCATCCCTTTGGGCTGCCCAATTACAATCGGCTCAATGTCAAAAGTTATGTAAAAAATTACGATGTCCACCCGCCCATCATGACAAGCCAGGGCGCAGATGAGCTTGGGGCCCTTGCTGCAAGCCGCATCTATCTTCAGGAAAGCGGACACCGGCCGCGTGTCAAGGTCCTTTATGGATCGGACGCCATGAAAGATTACACCTTGCCCTTTGTTCCATTGACCTTGCAGGAAATCGCCGAAGAAAAGATTGCCCTTTCTGGCGCCGTTGAAACAGCCAGTGACGAAGAAGCCGACTATTATCTCTTCATTCACTGCGGCACGGACCGCACGGAAAATTACCGTCCCGTGGCCCACCGGGTAAAGACACTCATGAAGGAAAAACCCCTGGCCCTCGTTGATCTATCCATGCATTTTGCGGGCGGTGAGTGCCTGCTTCCTACCCTTGTCAAGGAGGAGGTCCCCATTGGCCGCCTTCTTGCCTATTCAGGATGGAATACGGCATCAAACGCCATTGGTACAGCCGTTGCCCAGGGAAATATTGTTTCCATGCGGGCCCATGACCTGCCACAAAACGAGCTCCCCCGTCTTTATGCCCAGAATCTCACCTTCAATGCGGCCCGCTTCCTGGATGACTGGGCCTACCAAAAAGTTATTCGGCCCCACATGGCGGTCCTTGCGGGTCTAAATGGGTCACCCGAGGTCCCTGTTTCGGAGAAAAGTCTCGCAGGCGCCCAAGATTATCTGGGAAGGGAACTCTTCTTTTATAAGACCCTCCTTGTCTGGGCCCTGCGTCAGGAACCTTTTTACCAGGATCAGCATGACGCCTATTACCTTCAGGACCTTTCCTTTGAAAGTGCGTTTCCTTGGCAGCGGGCTTTTGAAATCGATTTGACAGTCCATCCAAAATTTGGGAAAAAAGAATTGACAAAAGAATAAATTTCGATTATACTCAAGAAGTTGATTGTTCGGGACGTAGCGCAGTTTGGTAGCGCGCCTGGTTCGGGACTAGGAGGCCGCAGGTTCGAATCCTGTCGTCCCGACCATCTTTTTATTTGGATGGTCGAAAGGAGCGGTAGGCTCCTTTTTTATTACCTAAAAGCTGAGGAAATGACATTCATTTCCTCAGCTTTTTTTCGTGATGGAACAGATCTTTTCTTATGCCAAGAGATCAAGGAGATCCTTCATGGTCTTTTTTCCAAACTGCACATCCCTTCCCCCATCAACGATAAGGCAGGGAACGCCCATGATATGATAACGCGCCTTCCAGTGACCATGATGGACAAGATCACGGACACGGACCGTAATTTTGGGATTAAGGGCTGCAATATGCTGGGCGACCGTCACCACATCAGGGCAGATCCTGCATGTAAGGGATACAATCAAATCAATTTCATGAGCTGGCAGGGCAAGGATAGCTGCTCTATCATGCTCTGATAAAGGCTGCCCAGGCCCTGCCGCATTATAAAGGCCCAAGAGGAAGGGAGTAAATTCATGACCGCCGGGAACGCCGTAATAAAGAAGGCCTGTAGGTTCCCCTTCTGCCCGAAGAACGGCCACAAAGGGTGCCGCTTCCGTACTGTTTGCCCCTTTTTGATAGGAAATCTTGTCTGTCAGGCTGCAGAGGTTTTTGATATATCTTTCCAGTTCCTTTGAAGCAGATGATTCGTTTTCATGGACTTCAAGGATCAAGGATGATGCCATGCGGTCAAAAAGACCCTTCATCTGCCTTTTCATATCTGCTGAAAAAAGAGGATTTTCCTCAGCATCTGTTTCTTTTATGTGCAAAGCGGGTACAGCTATTTCCGGACTTTTGGCAGGGTGAGGTGATTGCGGACGGAGACCCGTCTTTTTCTGCATCTTTGCTGCATAGCGTTCCAGTTCCGTTGCCGCAAGGGCACCATCCCCCACAGCGGTGACAACCTGACGCAGGGGCTTGATGCAGACGTCACCTGCCGCATAGATTCCGTCCCGGCTTGTTTTTTGGGCTCGGTCCGTTACGATATATCCCTCCCGGTCAAGGTCGACGAGTCCTTTGACAAGGGCGGTTTCCGGTTCATATCCGACGAAGACGAAAACACCGAGGGGACCGCCGTCTTGGGCGGAAAGGGTCCTCTTTTTTCCAGTCACGTTATTTTTGACAACAAGCTGTTCCACCATGCCGTTTCCTTCGACACGGACCACTTCATGGTGCGGCAGAATCGTGATTTTATTGTGGTGAAGGGCCGGCTCGGCCACGCTTGCGGCGCATTTGAACCCATCACCGCGGATGAGGACTGTCACGTGGCGGGCGTACTTCGTAAGAAACACACTTTCTTCAGCCGCAGCAAAACCACCGCCCACAACATAGACATCACGGTCCGTAAAAAATTCCCCATCGCATGTCGCACAATAGGCAACACCACGGCCTTGAAACGCGGCCTCGCCGTCAAATCCGATACGGCGCGGATGGGCACCCGTGGCAAGAAGAATTCCAAAACCCTTGAAATCACCCCTATCCGTATGAACAGTCTTTACCACACCGGTTCCTTCAAGACCGGTCACTTCGGCAAGGATAACCTCCGCGCCAAAGGATTCGGCCTGTCTGCGAATGGTTTCTGCCAAGGCCATTCCCGAAATGGAGGGAACGCCAGGATAATTGACGACCCGCTGCGTAATGGTAATCTGCCCGCCAAATTTTTCCTTTTCAAGGACCAGGACGCGATAGCGGGCCCGTGCCAAATAAAGGGCTGCCGTGAGACCAGCAGGGCCGCCGCCAATAATAAGAACATCATATAATGAGGCAACTTGCATCATAGAAAGCTCCTTTTTACTTGGAAAGAAGGCCTTCGCCATCCATCAGCAAAGGGGAGAATTGCTCACAGAAGGCAAAGGCCTATAAAAAGGGACACAAAGGAATCAGAGCTGACCCACAAGGTCAAGACTCGGCTTCAGCGTTTTTTCGCCAGGCTGCCATTTAGCCGGGCAAACTTCATCACCGTGTTCATAGACAAACTGGCAGGCTTGAAGCTTACGGAAAAGTTCATCGGCATTGCGCCCGACATTACCTGCTGTCACTTCATAAGAGACAATGCGTCCTTCAGGATTGACGATGAAAGCACCGCGTTCAGCAACACCGGCTTCCTCAATAAGGACATCAAAATCCTTGGCGAGAACATGGGTCGGGTCAGCAAGCATAGGATACTTGATCTTGGCAATCTTTTCCGATGCGTCATGCCAGGCTTTATGGACAAACGCGGTATCGCAGGAAACGGAATAGATTTCGCATTCCGCCTTTTGAAAGGCTTCATATTTGGAAGCAAGATCTTCCAGTTCCGTGGGGCAAACAAAGGTAAAGTCTGCCGGGTAGAAGAAAAA
Organism: Acidaminococcus sp. BV3L6; assembly: GCF_000468835.1. Taxonomy (NCBI): domain Bacteria; kingdom Bacillati; phylum Bacillota; class Negativicutes; order Acidaminococcales; family Acidaminococcaceae; genus Acidaminococcus; species Acidaminococcus sp. BV3L6. The sequence continues at coordinate 70,857 of NZ_AWUR01000031.1, forward strand.
GAGGGACCATTTACCAAGAACGTCTTTCTTGCTCACGTCTGTGAGTTCATTATGGTGAAAGGCCTTGACGGAAAAATCACTGATTTCTTTGTTGATGAGACTCATAATGTAGAATCCTCCTTTGGTACTTGATTTCCCGCTTCATTTGCTGGGAAAGATGGATGGAAGCGAAAGTTAGTTTTGACTAACTACGCACAGTATAACAGGATACTTTTTTCTCTGTCAATAATAGATATTGATGGAAGCCTTTTCTTGGTTCTATAATTTAATTTGGGGCGCTAACGTGACCGTCTGGGTGCGTGTCCTTTCAGCGCCTACTTTTTTTCAATAAAAAAAAGGCATATGCACTCAAATCCCT